>CALHRQ010000272.1 GCA_938038175.1 uncultured Granulosicoccaceae bacterium
AATCACCAATGATTTGTTGTGCGCTGACAAACTGCTGATAATCAGATGCCAGTGCTTCTGGATAGGTACTGCTTAACTTGCCGTCAAATTGTTTGGTGATAAAGCCAGCGCAGCGGCTGGCGATATTGATCACCTTGCCGATTAAGTCAGCATTTACGCGAGTCACAAAGTCGTCGAGGTTAAGGTTTATATCCACGACGCTACTATTGAGCTTACTGGCGTAGTAGTAGCGCAGGTATTCGGGCGCGATATGTTCAAGCCAAGTTTTTGCGGTGACCGAGGTGGCACGCGATTTAGACATTTTTGCATCGTCAATTTTTAAAAAACCGTGACAGAAAACACCCGTTGGTTTCCTAAAGCCTGCACCCTGGAGCATGGCAGGCCAGAAAAGGCAATGAAAATTGATAATGTCTTTACCAATAAAATGGTAAAGCTCAACATCAGAGTCAAGTGCCCAGCTCGCTTCATAATCTTCGCCGGTGCGCTGTGAGAGGTGCTTGTGGCTAGCCATATAACCAATAGGTGCATCTAGCCAAACATAAAAGTATTTGCCTGGGGCGTCTGGTATTTCAAAGCCGAAGTAGGGTGCATTACGAGAAATATCCCAGTCCTGCAAGCCATCATCCAGCCATTCCTTGAGTTTGTTGCCGACCTCGTTTTGCACCGCAGGACCCTGTGTCCATTCCTTTAGCATGTCGCTAAATTCACTGAGCGCAAAGAAATACTGCTCCGAGTCTTTGAGCTCAGGTGTAACGCCAGAGACTTGCGAAATTGGATCGACCAGTTCGGTAGCGTCATAGGTGGCGCTGCATGATTCGCAGTTGTCGCCATACTGATCTGCTACTCCACAATTAGGGCACTTGCCCTTAACGTAACGATCGGGCAGGAACATCTGTTTTTGAGGATCATATAACTGTTTGATGACGCGTTTTTTTATATAGCCGGCATCACGCAAGCGTTCATAGATCAGCGTGGATAATTCCTGGTTCTCTGGCGAGTGCGTTGTGTGAAAGTTATCCGGAGATAATAAAAAACCTTCGATGTCGCGCTCGTGATCGGCCTTCATGTCTGCAATGAGCGCTTCGGGTGTTTTGCCTTCCTGTTCGGCGCGCAGGGATATTGCTGTGCCATGGGCATCGTCTGCCCACACCCATTGGCATTGGTGGCCACTGAGGCGCTGGAAGCGCACCCAAATATCGGTTTGTATGTATTCCACCAGGTGGCCAATATGCAAAGCACCATTTGCGTATGGCAGGGCGCTGGTGACCAGAATCTTTCGGCTCATGTATTACGGTTCGCTTGTCGCAGTGTTCATGGCTTCGGTAGCCAGAATGTGCCAGTTTCGCAGCTTTAGCGTACGTTAGCTGGCGCCAGGGTGTATAGTCAGGGGTTCGCATACATAGTCTAACAGCCCAACCTGCTGGGAGCCACGCAACACCATGTCAGATTTGACCCAACAGTCGATCGAGCAGGCGCTTGATCAATTCGAAGATCCGCATTTGCAGAAGAGCCTGATGGCCGCCAAGGCCGTGAAGTCGGTCGCTGTCACCGGCACAGCCGTCACGGTTGATCTGGAAATGCCTTATCCCTGTAATGTTTATAAGCAAACACTGGTCGATACAGTGAAAAGTGAGCTTGCAACGCGTTGTGGCGCACAGGATGTGAGTGTCAACGTGGCCCATAAAATCATAGCGCACTCTGTTCAGCATGGCGTCAAGCGGCTTGAAAACGTCAAAAACATCATCGCGGTAGCCTCTGGAAAAGGTGGGGTCGGCAAGTCAACTACCTCGGTTAATCTGGCACTTGCTCTTGCATCGGAAGGGGCGACAGTAGGCCTGCTCGATGCTGATATTTATGGCCCCAGTCAGCCACGCATGATGGGTTTGTCGGGTCAGCCAGAATCAACAGATGGTAAAACGCTTGAGCCAATGGAAAATTATGGCGTACAGACGATGTCCATCGGCTTCCTGATTGATGAGGAATCGCCCATGATTTGGCGTGGCCCTATGGTGACACAGGCGCTAGAGCAGCTGCTTAACGATACTCGCTGGCGAGATCTGGATTACCTGCTTATCGATTTACCGCCTGGTACCGGAGATACTCAGCTGACGCTGGCGCAAAAGGTGCCGGTCAGTGGTGCAATTATTGTTACGACGCCACAGGACATTGCGTTGCTGGATGCACGTAAGGGGCTCAAAATGTTTGAAAAGGTGGATATCCCCATACTGGGCATCGTTGAAAACATGTCAACTCACATCTGCAGTAACTGCCAGCACGAAGAGCCCATCTTTGGCAGTGGTGGTGGCCAGACCATGGCCAGCGAAGCGGGTGTGAACCTTTTAGGCGCCCTGCCGCTTGAGCTGCGTATTCGCGAACAGGCCGATGGCGGAAGGCCTACCGTGGTTGCCGAGCCGGACTGTCGCGCTTCCGAGATTTACCGAGAGATCGCGCGTAAGGCTGCTGCAAGGCTAGCGCAGCAGGCGAAGGATTACAGCTCCAAATTCCCGAATATAGTGATCCAGAGCACCTGATTCTCCAAATCCCGGTTTACCCGGTAATGGCATTCCTGGCATTGGGCAAATCGGGCTTGTAGGAAGCCCCAGCGGACCAGCCAAAGCAAAGAGACGTAATTAACGAGCCCTTATGAGTATCAAATCTGACAAGTGGATTCGCTCGATGGCAGAGTCCATGGGTATGATAGAACCGTTTGAGCAAGGCCAGGTGAGGGTCGATGCCAACGAACAGCGGATTGTGTCCTATGGCACCTCAAGTTATGGCTACGATGTGCGGTGTGCGGATGAATTCAAGATATTCACCAACATCAACCATGCTGTGGTCGACCCAAAAGCATTTGATCCGGATAGTTTTGTTGATCTGAAGTCAGACACCTGCATCATTCCGCCAAATTCGTTTGCGCTGGCTCGTACGGTCGAGTATTTCCGCATCCCGCGTAATGTACTTACCGTATGTCTTGGAAAAAGTACCTACGCACGCTGTGGCATTATCGTTAATGTCACGCCGCTGGAGCCTGAGTGGGAAGGCCATGTGACATTAGAGTTTTCTAATACAACTCCGCTACCGGCCAAAATTTATGCTAACGAGGGTGTCGCGCAAATGCTTTTCCTGGAAAGTGACGAGGTGTGTGAAACGTCATACGCCGACAGAGGTGGCAAGTATCAGGGGCAGCGTGGTGTTACTTTGCCTAAAACCTGATTGCGATAATGGCACGATGTCGCTGTGAATACAATGCTATGTCGGGATACAGTGCAAGTGGATTTAAGTCAGGTCAACTCGACAATTGAATTAATTGCCCGTTAGCTGGGTCGTAAGACCTGTAATGTGTTGTGTTCTTGGGTGCTATTCATTGAGTTAGCATTTGCCAGTATGGGTATTAGTTGAGTACAGTGTGGTAACAGTCTGTGTATGGGAGTCGCTCCGATCATTTTGATAGGCCGTAGAGATACACAGGGAAAAGAATTCGAATTTGGGCAGTTGTTGGCAAAAGGCGCCAGATGATTGATACTGAAGGCTATCGCCTCAATGTAGGCATAATACTGAGCAACTCGCATGGGCAGGTGTTCTGGGCTCGTCGTGTAGGTCAGGATGCCTGGCAATTTCCGCAGGGCGGTATCGACAATACAGAGTCGCCAGAAGAAGCAATGTACCGTGAGCTCAAAGAAGAAACCGGACTCAACCCTGGTGATGTTGAAGTGCTTGGTTGTACAACAGATTGGTTGAAATACAAGTTGCCCAAGCGTTATGTTCGCCGTAATCAGACGCCTGTCTGTATTGGGCAAAAGCAGATCTGGTTTATGTTGCGCATGCTTGGCAACGAATCATCTGTCGATCTGGCTCAAAGTGAAAAGCCAGAGTTTGATAGCTGGTGCTGGATCGACTACTGGGAGCCTTCCAAGCGCGTTATATTTTTTAAACGCAAAGTCTATAAACTGGCTCTGAAAGAGCTTGAGCCATTGCTTGGTCAGAAGTCGCCGGTGGGCTAGCTCGAGTAATTTAACGTCTTATTTTTTAGTTAAATTATTTGAGTTGATTGTTCAACTTACTTGTTCAACTTATTTGTTCAATTAGGCAAATGGCCTTACAACCACCATTATGACTGTGCCTGCCAGAAACAGTACTGGTACCTCATTAAAAACCCGGTACCACTTGTGAGAGTGCTTGTTTCTGTCGTAACGAAAATCCCGCACAAGCTTGATACAAAAAAGATGATAGAGCACCACAAATAAAACCAGCAGCATTTTTATCTGCATCCACGCAAGCGTTGCCAAGCCTGGTAGCCACACAATTAACAGGATAATGCCAAACAGCAAGGCCAGGACTCCACCCAGGTGGGTCATGATCAAAAGTTTGCGCTCCATGGTTTTAAAGGTATCGATCTGAGCTGTATTGTTTTGATCGCTCATGGCGTGATACACAAATACCCTGGGCAGATAAAAAAGTCCGGCAAACCAGGACACCATGAAAATGATATGCAGCGATTTAATCCACAACATAGTTGAGCTTTCCGTTATTCATTAGTGATCAGCTTTTTACTGTCAGTTTGTCAAGATGGCTGCGCAAAGCATCCATATCTATTTTGCCAATGAAGGACTTTACAATTCTACCTTCAGCATTGATCAGAAAACTGGTTGGTGTGAACTTGACGTCATTGAAGGCCTTACCCAGTTTCCCATCCAGGTCGATCGCGACAACAAATGGCCATTTTCGCTGTGCTGCAAGTTCTAATACATCACTGGGACGATCGTAGGACATGGCAACAGCAATCATTTCAAAACCGAGCGGCTGATATTGCTCATAAGTGTGCACAAGTTCGGGCATCTCCTTTAGGCACACGATACAAGTAGTAGACCAAAAATTAACCAAAGTGGGCTTTTTTATGTCGTATAGCGCCAAAGGGGTTGCACTTTGCAAGGTTCGAAACGTCACTGCCGGCGCTTTAGGGGGTGGATCGGCATGTTTGCTGCACGCGTTCAGGCTGATAAGCAAACTCAGTGAGATGGCATAAAGCGTCAATTTCATCGAATAGAGCACTCCAAACGTTGCGGTTTCGCTTTTTTTTGTTTGCTAATCAAAAGGTTCACATCTCTTGAGCGAGTGAATATTGCTGAGTTCATGATACTGCTTTACTCACGCTCTGGGTCAATGTGAACTGTTTGGAAAAAGTTTTGTTGGTCATTTCTCAAGAAATTCGCCAATTGACCGACATTTTTAACAGATGCATGTGGTGGTTCGCGAAAATTTTGTGATTTGACCGAACTAATACATTTTAAAGCGCTTGCAAGTCAGTGGCTGTGCGAGTTAACGGAGATTTATATGAGAATGCTTCTCGGCAGCCTTGCCTTGATTTTCAGTTTGTTTGCAGCATCGGCCCAGGCTGATATCGCGAAAATGTATTTTGGTGCGGGACTCACAGACGGCAGTGTTGAAGTTGGCGCTTCAGACAAAAGTCTTGGAACCATCAACGCAACCATTGGCTTTCATCTTTACGACTTTGTCGGCATTGAGCTCGCTTTGGGCTCAGCGTCGGATCAGGCGGGCAGTGTTCTCAGTGAACCACTTTTGAATTATCAGGCAGCGCTCCTGCGACTCGGATATCGCTGGGATCGAGTCGGTGCTTATGTACTGGGTGGTCAAGCCCGTCTTGATATCGAAAACAACTTGAATTCTTCCAGCGGTGGAGCAGCAGTCGGCCTGGGTTTTAATCTGTTTGGAAGTGAAACAACTGCACTGAATTTCCACGTGTTGAGTATAGATGGTGGCGCTTTTAGTACTGCAAGTCTTGGCTTTCAGTACTTCTTCGGCGGCTTTCGATAGCACTCAAAAGGCAACGATGTAACTGATTCTTAGGAAGATGCAAATGAAGAAAATCTGTACTTTATTAATCGTCACCTCTATCTTACTCTCGGCATGCGGAAGTCGTGATGAGGCTGCGGATACGGCAGGCTTTGGTGAAAACACCTTTGATGCGAGTGGAAATCTAATTGATGGTAATCCTGATCTGGGAGCCGCCATAGGCCCAATGCTTAACGTTAGTGTTTTAAGCGATGCGTCTGCGATTGAAACTGGGGATACCAATACCACAGGTGCGAGAATCACTGCGGTGATCACCGACGACAACCGGAACGCGGTTTCGGGTCAGCTCGTTAGTTTTGCGGCAACTGGCGGTGCGCTGCAAAGTATTGTTGATACAACTGATGAAAATGGTGAAGCGTCTGCGGTACTAACACCTAAAGGTGACTATACCAATCAGGACATTACTGTTACCGTTAGTGCGGGCGATGTAAGTGGTAGTGTCGTTGTTACATCATCGGGCAGTTCGCTTGAACTTACCGGTCCGGATTCTGTACAACTAAACGATCAAGTACCGATTGTTATAGCGTTGACAGCAGGTGACGGCAATCCAATCTCTAATCAGGTAGTGACCTTATCGTCACGCTTCGGCAATGATATTTCGCAAGCTTCAGGTGCTACCGATGAGAACGGGCAATTTGTGGCCAGTATTTCGAGCGTAAGTGGCAGTGACACAATCACCGCTGTAGCCTTGGGAGGAAGCGTAACTCAAATTTATAACTTCTTTGTTTCCGCAGATACCTTAACCTTTGAGAACGTAGCAGTGGGCCAGGAGATTAATGTTGATACTCCTCAGGACATCACTGTAAGCTGGATTTCACAAGGTCAGCCTGTTGTCGGTGAAGCACTAAGATTCTCCACAACCGCAGGTCGATTGGTTTCGCCTTCTGAAGTAACCACTGACGCCAATGGTGAAGCAACAATAACACTACTTTCCAGTAGTGCCGGGCCTGCAACTGTCAGTGCAGAGGCGGCGAGTGATGGTGATCCGGCAAAATCAATTGATATAGAATTTGTAGCGACAACTCCGGCTAGTCTTGCATTGGATACATCATCCAGTCGGGTACAAACGCTGGGTGAAAGCCTGTTGCTTGCTGTGGTTACAGATATCAACGGCAACCCGGTTAAAAACCAGGAAGTTGCATTCACCAGTGGTGATCTGAAGGGTGGCCAGATAAACCCTGCTTCGGCGATTACCAACAGTGCTGGTGAAGCCAGTGTTGTATTTACTGCCGGTGATAGCGCAACTCAGCTAGATGAAATTAGTGTGGTTGCGGAAGTGTTAAATCAAAACATCAATGCCGCCACAACCCTGACTGTGGTTGAGCGCGTACTTAATGTGACTATTGGGTCCTCAAACAAATTGGTGCTTACCGCTTTTGACACACAGTATCGTGTGGCTTTTGTTGTTCAGGTTGCCGATGGTAGTGGTACGCCAATCTCTGATGCAGATGTTGTCTTGTCAATCGAGCCTCAGTCTTATAGAAAAGGCAGTCTGGATTTGTTCAACGCAAATGGCGAAACTATTCTGACTAATACAGCGACAACTTTCGCACCCACCAGGTGGGGTCGTGCACTTAATACCGTTTTATGTCAATCAGAAGATATTAATGGTAATCGTATTCTGGACCCTGGTGAAGATATTAATGGTAACGGTACTCTGGATCCGCAGGACCCAGCATCGCTGGCGCCAAGTATTGCAGGCAGTGATTCCCCGGACCCATTGCATACTATTGAAGGTGGTCTATTAACGACAGACACTACAGGTTCGGGTTTTTTCGATTTACTCTATCCGGTAAGTAACTCTTTATGGTCAACCGTCAAGATTACTGCACGTGCACAAGCACTGGGCGCTGAAGCTGAAGATGCGTTCACTACTTTGCTCAAGATAGATGCTGATACGATAACTGTCGTTGATGCTGATCCACCAAACCTTCTCAGCCCATACGGTACTGATGTTTTCAGCGCTAACCCTTGTGCAACTACATTTTAGTATTGGCTTAGATCCGGTAATTGGGTAAAGAAATGGGCTGCAAAGGATTTGCTGCCCTGTTTCGACTCCAGTTAAAGCAATAGTTAGTGTTGATCTTATTGTCTGGTTTGATCCTCGAAAAAGGCGAATATAGTGTTCAAAAGTGATAACAATGCAGCTGTATCAAGCGACGACGAAAACAGTATATTGGTATTGTCAGCCGCGGGTACTGTCAGTCCGGTTAGCGAACTGAATGCGATCAATCGAGCAGCTTTGTGCAAGTCTGCAACCGTCTTGCATGTACAGCGTAACGATCAGGTCAAGCCTGAGGGTGCTAACCGTTGGCTGATGTATCTCGTTGAAGGGACTATATCTTTATACAATGGCAAGGATGAAGTGGGCACACTTGCAGCGAATACGTCGCAAGCATTAAAGCCTCTGTTTTCTGATAAAAATGAATATCAGCTGGTTAAAACATCCAGTGTGGCAAAGATCGTTAAATTTGGTCGCGAGCAGCTTGATATCCTTTTAAGGGAACAACAAAAAAATGCCATTAAGGTTGTTGATGTTCCGGTAGGCCCGCTTGATAACCTGGTATTCGACTCTGTTCTGGCAGAGATACAATCAAACAAAGTCACATTAGCCAGTTTCAGTGATACAGCGAAGAAAATACTGATATCACACAGTCAAGTGGGTGGGATTCCTGAATTGGCAGAGGTTATCCAGTCTGACCCAGGTTTATCTGCGCACATCGTCCACAGTGCCAATAAAACGGAAGGTGGCGCTGGTGATTCAATTACCAGTATCCGTGGCGCGATTAGTCGTCTTGGCGTTGAAAACACGCAACGTGCAATTGAAGCCTTATTACGCGCAAACACAATTGTGGCGAGTAATGAAGTTATAGAGCGTCGCTTCAAACGCTATATACAACGTACCGCCTTATCTACAGCAATAGTGCAGGTATTGGTAAAACAGGTGGGTGAGCTAAAGCCTGAAACCGCAACGCTTGTCGCACTTTTATCTGATATTGGCGAGCTTATGATTATCACTCACGCCAATAAAATGCATGAGCATTTTACAGAAGAGACGCAGCTCGTTGAGGTGATCACTAACTTAAGACCAATATTAAGTAGCTGGTTGCTGAGTAACTGGGATTTTCCAGCAGAGTTTATAGACTCTGCAGATATCGCTCGTGACTGGTACAGAAATCACACAGGCGAAATCAGCTATACGGATCTGGTAACAGCGTCCTTATTGATTATTCAGTCCGAAATGCCGGACGGGCAACCAAGTTCAATTCCAAGCGCGAACAACTTACTGTTGGCCAGACGCATGCAACAAGCGGGTATTGATATTAAAGCGCCCGCCGATATCATGCGTGATGCAACCAGTAAGCTGGTTAATGTACAAACGCTTTTAAAGGCAGGTTAAGATCAGCTAAGTTTAGCGAATTTAAATATCCATTCTTCGCAAGGGCTTTGGGATCGAAAACGATACGTTCTCCGTGATGCCATCGTTTTCAACGACCAGTTCTGCGCCTTCATTGATAAGGCGCTGAACGACTTCTTGAACCAGAATCTCTGGCGCAGATGCGCCTGCCGTTACGCCAATCGATTTTTTATTCTCCAGCCACTGGGACTGGATATCGATTGCGCGTGTAATCAGCCGAGAATCAACACCAGCGCGTTCTCCAAGCTCTTGCAGTCGATTTGAATTAGAACTGTTACTGGCGCCAACAACCAGAAGCAGATCGACTTGTTCGCATAATTGTTTAACAGCATCTTGCCGATTTTGTGTTGCGTAGCAGATGTCATCTTTATTGGGTGCCGAGATGCCAGGGAATTTGTCACGCAGCGCGTCAATGATTTCTTGCGTGTCATCAACAGACAAGGTTGTCTGAGAAACAAAGGCAAGTTCATCAGGCTTTTCAATATCCAGTTTTTGGATATCTTCAGGTTTTTCGACAAGAATGATACGTCCACCGTTGCTGTTTTCGTAACGCCCCATTGTGCCTTCCACTTCAGGGTGGCCTGCATGGCCTATTAAGATGACCTCCTTCCCCTGTTTTGCGTATCTGACAACTTCAAGGTGTACTTTAGTAACCAGTGGGCAGGTGGCATCAAAGACTTCCAGGCCACGCTTTTCGGCTGTCTCCTCTACTGCCTGAGATACGCCGTGGGCACTGAATATGACGGTATTGCCATCAGGTACTTCATCCAGCTCATCGACAAAAATCGCGCCCTTGTCGCGAAGTTCATCAACAACATATTTGTTATGCACCACTTCGTGACGCACATAAATTGGTGCGCCTTGTATCTCCAGAGCACGTTCAACAATTTCAATTGCACGGTCTACGCCTGCACAAAAGCCGCGTGGGTTTGCCAGTAATATCTGCATGTTGTTTCCGGTCAAAGCTTAAGTTAATCGCTTATTCTTTAACGGTTAGTTCCTCTGACTTGTCAAAAAAAGTGAGCCACAACATTAATATTGCACCGCAGGTTATGCCAGCATCTGCAATGTTGAATGTTGGAAAATAGCTGTTGCCATAATACACTTGGATAAAATCCACTACGTATCCGTATACCGCTCGATCTATAAGATTACCTATAGCGCCACCGAGAATTAAGGCAAACGCAAGGCTCATCCATTTTTCTCTCATGGTAAGCCGGTAGAGCCATACCGTTAACACAATGCTGACAACCAGGCTGATAGCGGTAAAGAACCAGCGTTGCGCACCGCCAGGAAAATTTAAAAAACTGAATGCTGCGCCAAAGTTGTAGGCAAGGCTGATATTAAATATGGGCAGCACTTCTATGGTTTCATAGAGTTCAAGTGATCGATCCGCCATGATCTTGGTAATCTGATCTGATACGACGATCAATGCAACAATAGTAAAACGCAAAAATACAGGCATGGAATTTCTCTTGATATTGCTTTGTATTTGTTAGCTGCCCATCTATCGGGCGAGCGCCTCTTGGCTAAACCTATATTAGCTAACCATCTAATATCTCACCATCTTTTATCGGGCCATCCAGTGGCTTAAAAAACGTTTAGCTGGGAATCCAGTATCTGACGGTGAGTTGTCCGAGCTTCCACTAGCTTGCATCAGGCGTACTGTCTTTGCTCGCCGCTTTCAAAGGCATTGGACACACAGCGGGCGCACAGTTCCGGGTGTTCTGTGTTTTGACCGACATCGTCACGCTTATGCCAGCATCTAACACATTTTTCTGCGCTGGTTTTACTGGCACTGATCGCAAGCTTCATATCATTTACAGACGTAACGGTAGCATCCGCTGGGTGGTCTTCAAAAGCGGTGATAGTGGCGCCTGAGGTGATGAACACAAAACGCAGCTCGTCACCAAATTTGTTCAGAGAGTCGGCCAGTGGTGCAGCGCAATGCAATGTTAAAGATGCATCCAGAGCACCGCCAATCTCGTTGTTTGCACGTAGCACTTCAAGCGCTTTGGTTACAGCATTGCGCGTTTCAACAACATTCGACCAATCCTGCGAATTGATGGTTTCGTTGTCGTTTAATGCAAACAGACCATCAAAATAGGTTTCTGCAAACACACTGGAAGAACGATCGCCGGGCAGATGATGCCAGATTTCATCGCTGGTAAAACTCAATACCGGTGCTATCCAGCGAACCAGTGCCTCCGAAATCAGATACATGGCAGTTTGTGCTGAGCGGCGGCCCAGGCTGTCTTCTGCCATGGTGTACTGGCGATCTTTGATGATATCCAGATAGAAACTACTCATGTCTACATTGCAAAAGTTATGGATGCCTTGATAGACCGAATGAAATTGATAGCTATCGTAGGCTGCCTGTATGGCTTTTTGCGTTTCGAGTGTTTTGTCCACAGCCCAACGATCAATAGCCAGCATGTCTTCAGGTTTTACCGCATGTTGCGTCGGATCAAAATCGTTGATTGCCCCAAGAAGGTATCGCGCAGTGTTTCGTATGCGGCGATACGAGTCAGCCATACGATCAAGTATTTCCTGCGATACAGACATCTCACCTCTGTAGTCAACAGAACAGACCCAAAGTCTGACTATGTCGGCACCGAGGGTTTTCATCAAGGCTTGTGGCGCAACTGCGTTTTTAAGCGACTTGGACATCTTCTTGCCGTCTTTGTCGACCGTAAAGCCATGTGTTAGTACTTGCTTGTAGGGTGCAATTTTATTGGTTGCCACACTGGTTAAAATGGACGAATGAAACCAGCCCCGATGTTGATCAGAACCCTCAAGGTACATATCAGCTGGGTAGGTCAGTTTGTTGTCCTGCTGCAGCACATGAAAAAATGAGGTGCCTGAGTCAAACCAGACATCAAGCACATCGGTGACCTTGTCATAGTGCTCAGCATCATCACCCAGTAACTCTTTGGGATCAAGATCGAACCAGGCTTGTATGCCGCTCTTTTCTATACGTTGTGCAGCAGCTTCGATAAATTCGAGTGTCTTGGGGTGAAGCTCACCTTCTTCCTTATGAAGAAACAAAGGAATAGGCACGCCCCAATAACGCTGACGGGAAATACACCAGTCAGGCCGGTTGGCAATCATAC
>CALHRQ010000273.1 GCA_938038175.1 uncultured Granulosicoccaceae bacterium
TTACTGAGCAATGGATTCAAGAATACAACGAAGAACGTCCCCATGATTCACTCGGAGATCTAACACCGTATGAATTCATGGTTTCAAGCAAAACGCCCAGAAATTCTAGATTGGTGCGGACCTAAAGGTGAGATGGTTACAGTCACACTGTAAAACACCACATACCTATAGGCTCTATACGCCCGTCGAAGTGTCATTCTTGTTTTTACATTTTTTTCATGGGTCATCGGCTATAAAACGAAAGGGCTCGTTGGAGTTGGAGTATTCCATATTATCCCTACAAATACCCCTGCAGCGTTTGAGTCCAACTGTGCAATAGTATTTCTTAAGTCTTGAAATCGCGTTTTGTGATCTGCATGGCTAAATATGTTCTTGCAAGTTCCTGTGGCTGAATCCACTCATGAACTGGTTCTAAATAGCTATCAACATAGAAGAATTTATGCAAAGAAATAAGTATAACGTCCGTTATAACCAATGGCTTTCATAAACGGAGTTTGAAGCATTTAAAGTTATTATTACTTGATCTGGGCATTATTATCAGCTGCCTGGAACGAGATTATTTTATATGCTAAACAGTTTAAACCAATGCAAGGTTCACATCAAAGACTAGTCAAACGCCGGCTAATACTCATCAATACCGTCATTGTCCTGACAAGCATTGTGGGATTTATCTCTATTTTTGAAGTTGCACGTGGCGTAGGCTTTCATGAGTCCAATATTCAACACTTAGGCCTGAACTCCGAGTTCCAGAAAAAAGTAATGATGCTGAACAGTAATTCAACATCAGGTATCGAAGAGATTCAAAATCTGCTGATTGAAATACGCAAAGAACCTGACAACTGCCTCGCTACACGAAACCCTTTACTTGACATAGGTACTAAAATTCTAGGCACCAGCGGAATTTACGATATATGCCAGCACGATACCGATATCATTGGAGATGCGTTGGCAATGATACCGGCATACCAGGCAGGGGAAATTGATGAGGCAAGATTTCTCGAGCAATTCGAGAACGTTGGCCAAACCATGCACCAACATTCATTTGAATTCAGGCCACTGATTTCCCGAACTGTTCAGGCACTGCTGATAATCGCAGGTGTTATTATTCTTCTTAAAGGGTTTGCCGTTGCTGTTATCTCTATCCTTTCCTCCCGTTCGATTATACGACAATTCCAAAAAGTCGTTAACATGGAATCTGAGTTACGCAAAAATAACGTCGAATTAAAAGACTCTGTCATCGTACTGAAAAGCCAAAAAATCGAACTCGAAAAACAAAAAGTCGAGCTTGCGACTGCACAACAGCTAGCTGAATATAACGCCAAGCACGATACATTAACAGGCTTGCCGAACCGACGATACCTCGATATAAAACTCGCAGAAATGAAAGACGGCGGTGATCAGTTTGCGATTTTCCACATCGACATAGACGGATTTAAGCAGATAAACGATACGCGAGGACACAGAGCCGGCGACTACGTGCTTACTAAAGTGGCAAGACGTCTTGAATCCTTGAGCGATGAGCTAGAGTTAATCGCTAGAGTTGGCGGCGATGAATTCGTTTTATTCGCAACTTACCCGCAAAACAAGCAGTCATCACAGTTAGCAGAGCAGCTCGCTAAACGTGTGGTCACACTTTTAGAAAAGCCTGTCACTTTTGAAGAGTTCGATTGCCGCATTAGCGCGTCAGTTGGAATCGCAATTGGCAGTACAAAAGACAAAGAAGAAAGTTCTTCAGACAAGATACTGGTTGACGCGGATCTAGCGATGTATCACCAGAAATTACGCGGTAAAAATGGATTTTCGTTTTATAGTAAATCGTTACGCCAACAAATGATAGAAAAGAAACAACTGGCTGATGACATTCATAGAGCTCTTGAAGCAAGAGAATTCATTCCTTACTACCAGATTCAAGTTGAATCCAATACATTCAGAATAACGGGCGCAGAGGCATTGGTGCGATGGCAACACCCCACACGCGGCTTACTGACGCCAGAGAAATTTCTGCCTGTGGCTTCAGAAATGGGCGTACTTGGTGACGTGGATCGAATGGTTTTCAAGAAGTCTTACACGGACTTTACCGAATGGGATGAGTTAAAGCTGAATGTTCATCGTCTTTCGGTGAATATGTCATTCAACCGGCTGATGGATCCGATGCTTATGGAAGAGCTTCAACAATATGATCTGACGCATGGTCGCTTATCATTTGAGCTGGTTGAGTCTATCCTGCTCGACGGCTGCGATGATGATATGCAGGCAACTATTAATAGACTCAATGCACTTGGCATTCAATTGGAGTTGGATGATTTTGGGTCTGGCCATGCGTCCATTATCGGGCTGCTGGCGCTAAATCCGAAACGTTTTAAGATAGACCGTCAACTGGTTAGTTCTATCTGTAATTCGACAGGACAACGCGCATTAATAAAGTCGATAATCGATATAGGAAAATCAATGAACGTAAAGGTGGTTGCTGAAGGTGTGGAAACAATCGAACAAGCACATCTATTAGGAGAATTAGGTTGTGACTATCTTCAAGGTTTCTATTTTTCAAAACCGATTTCTCATGAGATATTTATCGATTTTGTTCGTCATCCACCTTATTTAAAAGTTGCCTGATACTCATTAAAAATCACTACTATTCGTACACCCAACTGATGCACGCCAAGTTGGCAGACAGTCGCGTCAAACATTCGATACCATAGCGTCATACAGGCTAGTATGTATTAATCTCAGTCGAATGCGAAGTGGAATCTACTCTGGCTCCGCTCATACCGCTCGTATTACCATTTCCTATTTAAGGTGCAAGCCTCTGTTGATGTCGAAACAGCTGCAGCAATCTATGGCAGAATTGGAATATGTGCAATAAATGCAATAAATGCAATAAGTGCAATAAGTGCAATAAGTGCAATAAGTGCAATTAATTCAATTAGTCTGGTTAACATCGGCCCCTACTCCGCAAAATAGCATGCGGTAAAGCCACTTATTCAGAATCAGATTAACCAGGAACACACAATGGCAGACCATGATTGAAGGGAGCGTACTGGTACATGGCACGGCAAGCGGACCAATCGTTTTCTCAAATACCGGGCTGAGCTTCTGGGGCGGTATCGAACTCACAACAGGTGATGTAATTGATCAACATCATCCGCTTTATGGCATCAATATTTCAGGCGCTGTGCTAGCGATTCCTAATGGCCGAGGTTCATGCTCTGGCAGCGGCGCGTTACTTGAACTCATCCTTAATGATTGTGCACCTGCGGCATTCATTTTTTCAGAAGCCGAAGATATTCTGACTCTGGGTGTACTCGTAGCTGAAGCCATGTTCCAGCGCAGCTTACCGATATTACGGCTGTCACGATCAGAGTTTGCTGACTTGAACAAAAGCTCAACAGCGATGATAAACGGAAAACAGTTATTCCTGGCAAAGGATAAGAACGATCTACCCGAGATGGCTCCCCAACCCAACACTCTTGTACCATCAAAAGTGGCGTTGGACTCGCATGATAAAGAAATACTGACTGGCAAACATGGCATTGCGGCCAGCATGGCAATGGAAATTCTCATCAAAATTGCTGAAATTCAAGGTGCTAATTCGCTTCTTGATGTAACTCAAGCACACATCGATGCCTGCATTTACCATGGACCTTCCAGCTTAAGTTTTGCAAAGGAACTACAAAAATGTGGCGCCAGATTCAACATTCCAACAACATTAAATGCCATTTCGGTTGATCAGCGCAACTGGCGACATCAGGGCATCAAAGATGCCATTGGCCAGCCTGCCAGTGATCTTGGAAGTATCTACATGGAGATGGGAGCCCAGTTAAGCTACACCTGCGCTCCCTACCTTCTGGACACAGCACCTTCTTTTGGAGAACAGATTGTCTGGGCCGAATCAAATGCTGTGATGTTTGCCAACAGTGTCATCGGTGCCAGAACCCAAAAGTACCCTGATTTTCTTGATGTATTTATTGCACTCACTGGCAGAGCACCAGCTAGCGGTAGTCATTTGGATGCAGGCAGAAATCCGACAGTATGTATTCAAATCGAAACCCTCGAAAAACCAGACGAGACATTGTGGCCATTACTGGGTTACTACATCGGTTTACACGCTGGCAATGATATTCCAGTGATCACAGGGCTAAAGGATAAAAAGCCAAATACTGACGATTTGAAAGCGTTCAGCGCCGCTTTTGCCACCACCGGTTCTTCCAGCATGTTCCATATGGCTGGTATTACACCAGAGGCCAAAGGCGCAATGCAGTACTGCGAACAGAACGGCTTACTCGATAATGCACTTTTCGTGACCAAGGCTGATTTATTAACAGCCTTCCATGAGCTCAACAGTGCAGTGAGCCCAGTAGTGGATGCCGTTTGCCTTGGCAATCCGCATTTCTCGGCAAGCGAATGCAGGAAGTTGGCAACACTGTGCGAAGGAAATACCAAACACCCTGATGTGAAAATTATGGTGACACTGAGCCGAGCTGTCTATGCTAAAGCCAAGGCGCAAGGCTGTACCGATAGGTTGGAAAAATTCGGGGTAGAGTTTATAACCGATACATGTTGGTGTATGATCACCGACCCTCTCATTCCGCCAAACGCTAACACACTGATGACAAACTCAGGAAAGTATGCCCACTATGGTCCAGCGCTGGTAAAGTGCGGCATTCATTTTGGTACTTTAGCTGAATGCGTTAACGCTGCTTGCTTTGGCACACATCAGGTTGGTGTACCACAATGGTTACAGGATTAAGGCAATGACTATTATATTTTACAGATTATAACCGCTATTTCTGATTTTTAAATTGGTGTAAAACGATGCATGGTTTCAAATGAAATATTATGACAGAGCCGAAATTTACCACGATCGTTCGATGACATCCTTGTGACAGACAACGATGACAGTAGTTAGTTGTGTCAATAAAGCAAGACAGAAGCGGCAGCCCATGACCGAGCTATCCTCGAAATTTCCAGAGATTGTGGCAAATTTTCAAAAAATACCCATCAATCGAACTCAGTCGTTACCAGATTAAAAACACGCTCTATATTTGGCAATGAATTCACAGCGGTTTCTGCTTGTGTTATCTCGTCAGTAGTACAGGCTATCCCAGTTATGACCGCTGTCCTGTTTTTAATATGGACTGCAATGTCGGACGAGCAGGAAATGCACTCGCCTCCTGTCAGCATCTGATTTTTACGGACTGCCATGGCATACCCCTCTATTGTGGTCTGCATTTTATGATGCTGTCTAAACCGGATAGTTTCCTAAATCAAGTCAATATCCCTTTACGCTTTTGTATGGTTGAAGATTGAATAGAATATTGATGCCGATCCATATCTGATTCAAAGTTGTTGGAAACGCTCTCTGTCAGCCTTTATCTGCAAGCTTGGTGCATCTGAATTTTCAATATTAATAGCCTGTGATATAAACTACCGAATATCAGATAACGCCACTCGAATTAACAATGAAAATCAGCGAAATTCACGTTTACCAAAAAGACTTACATATTGTTGGCGGCCCTTACACCATGTCAACCATGACACTGGATGTCATCGACACTACCATTGTAAAAGTAGTGTCAAACAGCGGCTTAATTGGCTGGGGAGAGGTCGCACCGCTTGGACCAAACTATCAACCACAACACGCATTAGGGGCTAGAGCAGCCATTGCTCAAATCGCTCCAGGACTAATTGGCTGTTCTTGTTTGGATCATTTACTCCTTCGCCGCCAAATGGACAAACTATTAAACGGGCACAATTACGCAAAGGCTGCTATTGATATTGCAGCTATGGATTTGGCGGGTAAGCACTACGATATCCGTGTTTGCGACCTTTTGGGCGGTGCCGTCAGTGAGCGCTTACCCGCTTACTATGCAATCGGTATTGGCGACCCGGATGAAACCGCAGCGATAGCGAAGAACAAAATTAGCCAGGGATACAAGCGACTGCAATTTAAAATTGGTGGTCGCAATGTCGCAACCGATATTGCTGTTATCCGAAATGTATGGGATACCATCGGCAATCAAGCACAAATTGTCGTGGATGCAAACAGAGGCTTAACTACCAGTCAAGCGATGCGTTTTAGCTTAAGTTGCAGCGATATTCCACTTACCATGGAACAGCCTTGCAACACGATGGAAGAAGTAAAGTCCATTCGCCCACAAATTCACCATCCATTAGCACTGGACGAAAACCTGGAAAGTGTAAATGATGTATTACGCGCGATTTCAATGGATATCTGCGATGCATTCGGCCTGAAAATATCCCGCTTGGGTGGGCTAAATACTATGGCCACAGTACGAGATATTTGTGAAGCACGATCAATTCCGCACAGTATGGAAGACAGCTGGGGTGGAGATATCACCTCAGCGGCGATATTACATATGTCCGCGACAATCAAGCCGGAATTACTTGAAGGCGTGTGGACTTCAGGCAATTATATTGAAGAGCACTACGACCCGGTAAACGCCATCAGGGTAGATAAAGGATATTTCGAACTACCCCAGGCGCCTGGGCTTGGAATCAGCCCTGATGAATCTCGGATCGGTGTATTGCTTGCAAGTTATGCAAGTTAGGTTTTTCAATTAATAATTATCGCAATGTATTGTGAATCAGAACTCAATATAAATTGATACTTAAACCACGGTATCAAAACGCTTGTATAGATTTGTATCCAAATATTCTTAACGCTACCATCGATCTATGCACAGCTCCATGCAGAGAGACCAATGAAATTCAGCATTCAACTAACTGCCGATTACCCTGATAAATCTTACGGCGGCGATCGCGTCTACAAAGACATGCTGGATCAATCACAACTAGCCGACCAACTAGGTTTTGACTCTGTTTCAGTGACAGAACACCATTTGATGAACTGCTTGATGATGCCCGCACCATTGCAATTTGCAGTAAAGATTGCGAGTTCAACTCAGCGTATTAAAATACTAACCTCTGTTGTTGTGCTACCACTGCATGATATGCGTATCTATGCAGGGGAAGTTATTGCGGCAGACATCTTTACTGATGGACGGCTTTACCTTGGTGTTGGCCGTGGTGCATTCAAATACGAAATGGAGCGTATGGGCGTTAAGATGGAAGAGACCAGAGCTATATTCGACGAGTCACTTGACGTATTGCAGGCCTTGCTGACGCAAGAAGAAGTTAGCTGGAACGGCGAACATTATAAATTTGATCCCATCACTGTTATGCCTCGTCCCATCCGACCAGGTGGTCCACCAATGATGATGGCGGTACTCAACCCCGAGGGTATTTATCATTGCACTAAGCGTGGTTTTCATATACAAACTACGCCATTGTCTGGCAATCATCAGTTACTACTGGAACAGGTCAATGCCTTTAATCAAGCCAAACAGGAAATGGGACCAGAGGGAGAAGAACTCACCTTATCCTTATCTCGTGTTGCGCATCTGGCAAAGAATGAAAAAGATAAGCAGCGCAAGATAAGAGCAGCACATCACTATTACGGCCGCTTTGATAATGTGTTCACCGGACCAGGCCTTGTTGATCAGGGAATGATCAGAGAACTACCATGCGCGACGCCAATAAATGAGTTGGGTGAGAGCTTAATGATTGGCACAGCGCAAGAAATAACTGACAAGCTGGAGCCTTATGCAAAGCTGGGTATCGATCGCTTAATATTAAACCTGAACTTTGGGCTGGATCAACAAGACACCATGGACACAGTTCAGTGTTTCGCAGAAGACGTGATGCCCCATTTTGCTTAGGACAACAGCATGATTAACACAATTGAATGCGCGTATTCCGTGCAAGGCAACGGGCCTCCATTATTTTTGATTCATGGTATTGGCGCTGACAGAAACACGTGGGACAAAGCCCTACCATTGCTCACTAATCACTTTACGGTTGTGACGTATGACCTTCGCGGACATGGTGCATCACCATTGCCCGAGGGAGAGTTTGGTCTGGATGAATTGCTAGCCGACCTTGAAGCGCTAAGAGCACACCTTAAAATCAATAAAGCACATTTTGCTGGCCATTCATTAGGCGGTATGATTGGCCCGGCTTACGCACGTAAATATCCAAATCGCGTCATGTCATTGGGGTTGTTATCAACCGCGGCATTCAGAACAGCTGACGACAGTAAAAAAGTTTGGGCTGTTGTGCAGTCAATGGAAGAACGCGGCATTCCTGATGTGTTACCAACCTTATCTGATCGCTGGTTCACCGACGAATTTATCACTAACAATCCAGAGGTTGTTGAGCGGCGCATGCATCAAGTTATCAGCACAGATGCAGACGTCTTTCTTAACGTATTCCGCATTTATGCAGGAACCGAAATGGGACCTTGGCTGCATGAAGTTAAAGCACCTTCATTGGTACTTACCGGTGAATATGATGGCGGCTGCAATCCCAGATTAAACGCGGAAATAAACAAGGCATTAGCACATTCCAAATTGGTTATCCTCGAAGGCTATAAACATTCCCTGATGCTGGAAGCTGGGGAATTGGTCGCCGATGA
>CALHRQ010000274.1 GCA_938038175.1 uncultured Granulosicoccaceae bacterium
CCCAGCATGGATATAATGATTTCTGAACCAAGGCAGTGAATGGTATGCGGTGCACTCAAATTGGTTTTTGATTTTATTTCCGCACCGTCGATGATCTTGTGCAAGGTTGGGTTGCGAGGGTCAGTTGCACAATCAATAACATGGATATTGGTAGAACGCACCCCAGGCACGAGCAAATATTGCCGTGCCATGGAAGGATCATCAAAGCACGAAGAACAAGCGTTCCACCCCATATGATGTAATTCATCACCGATACCTGGCATCTCGCAACGCGATATAACCCTGGAATAGGTCGGGCTATCCGGATCATTGTCTATTGTCGCAAGATAGTCAGGTTTCTGGATACCTGTTCCAGTATAGATCGCAATGGTATAGAGCAATTTCTCGCGAGGTGCTTGCATCGCTTCCGCCGGAGAGGCATAACCTGGACCACAACATTCCATCCGATCACCTTTGTTTTTGTGTTTGTGACTTTACTTGGCAGCCTACAGTTTAGCGCTATTGGGCAAAGTCTAGACCGAATCCCCTGCCTGCCTGCGTCGGATAGTTTATCAATCCAGCCTAAATTTAAAGAGATTTGGTCGATATCACGTCAAAATCCAGATTCAGTGGCCCCCGATATCATTTATTATTTACATGACTTTGACGTTCATGTTAATTATTTGATGGTTTTATGTCAGCCTTGGTTCTTTGTCTTATCTACCGCCGTAGGTATCACGGATCACAGCCGATTACTAGGAACGCCGAATCGCCAGACAAACGAATGAACCTAAAAAAGATTGAGCTTGTTACACTTGCAAATTCTGTCTAAGGCCTTGCAAGTTACCATGTCTAAACCTATCATCCTGATCACTTCCGCCTCCGGTCGCATCGGAAAGGAACTCGTTGCTCTTTTATCAAAAAACGATACACATACCATCAGAGCCTGTTGCTTTAGCCAAAACAAAAAAGACTCACTGAAAGAACTCGGGGCGCACGAGGTAGTGGATTTTGATCTCAATAATCCATCCACTTGGGATGCGGCGCTCGATCAGGTCAGTGCTGTGTATTCTGCATCACTGGATCCCATGCTCGAAGGACATTTGGCGTTCAGTAAAGCGCTAGGAGAACGCCGCAGCCAGATCAAGCATGTAGTACGCATTAGCTGCATGGGTGCAGATACCAATACCGCATCATATAACGCCGAAAAACACGCTTCACGTAAAGGCGCTGGTATTCCGCTAATGCTACAACACTATTGGTGGGGCGAAAAAGCGCTTATCGATGCTGGTTTGCCAGTGACCGTATTGCGTAACAACTTCTTCATGAATCATCTACTCAAAACCGACTGTGAATCTATCGACAAGGAAGGTTTTTTCAGCAACCCACTAGGCGATGCTCAAAACTCATTTGTTGCCACAAGAGATATCGCGATGGCAGCCATGGTAGTTTTCTCAGAAGGCCCGCAAGTACACGCAAATAAGTTTTACGATCTTACTGGTCCTGAACCACAAAGCATGTCCGAGATAGCAGCAGACCTTGGTCGCGCAATGAGTAAAAGTATTGAATACAGGCCACAATCCATGGTCGATTTTGAAAATGACTTTGGTGCGACTCGCGCAGAGTTTTTTGAATACTTAACGAACGGCTTCTACTGCCGATGCAGTCCGGATTTTTACAATATTACAGGCGTTAAGCCCACCAGCTACTTCGATTACTTATCTACCAAGGGTGCTAGCGGCGAAACTGGTCTCGAAGAGCTTTGGCAAGGCAATCTATGGAAAAAAGGTGAAGATGCGATGAAAGACGCGGCCAAACTTAAATAGGCTGCATGCAGAACAAGGGCAGACCAAGGCAGCTACCCTACTTGTACAGCTGCCAGGCACAAGTTAGTGAGTTTCTGCTTACATTGTTCGCGGCTAAGAAAACCCAAACCACAGTCTGGTGCAGCCATTAGTCGATCAGCATCGATATGATTCAGTGCTTTTTGCAATCGTTCTTTTATTTCGTCCACCGATTCAATGCGGCTTTGTGCGATAGCCACAACACCAAAGATAACCGTTGTATTCTGAAAATGTTCCAACAGTGATAAATCGTTGTGCCGATGAGCATCTTCGATCGAAATAGCATTGATGGTCGATGTTTCTACAGCCTTAGATAGCATAAAATAAGCATGTGCATCTGCCTTAGGATAATCATCCCGGTCTATTCGATCAGGGTACCCACAGCACATGTGTACCGTACGCTGCACATGTGCGGGGCAATTATAAAACGCACGCTCTAGATTCTCGAACCCGTAGTCCAATGCCTGCTCCGGTTTACGAGCAAATAGGGGCTCATCTATCTGTATGTAACGACACCCGGCTTTAGCAAGTGCAAGCACCTCCTTATTAAGTGCGTCGGCCAAATCAGCGCCCAGTTTTGCATCATTGTTATAAAAAACATCAGCTGTGCTGTCTGTTATGGTCATGGGGCCAGGCAAAGTCACTTTGACTGGCTTGGCAGTAATTGACTGTGCAATTTCCCACTCATCAGCCATAAAATATCCCTGCTGACGAACAGGCCCTGTAATGGTAGGCAGGTTGGATTCATATGAGCCGTTCCGCATGATTTTTTTAGTCAAATTTGTAAAATCGAAACCATGAAGGTGTCGACAATGATAATGCACATA
>CALHRQ010000275.1 GCA_938038175.1 uncultured Granulosicoccaceae bacterium
CCGGCAGTTTCCATTGTTTCGATCAGTTGTTCAATAGTTACTTTGTGTTTCGCTATTTCAATTGGCGGATCGAATGTCTCTTTGCTTACACCTTTTGCACCGGGTTGAACAACGTCTTTTTCTAATAGGAACGATTCAGTCGTATTGTTTCTGCAATCATAGAACGTGTTTATAAACAACGCCACATTGGAACTTAGAGCGTTCCAACACCATCGAGGTAGCATACGCTGTCACTTATAGAGAGATCATTCAGGTTGATCGCAGCCAGAGTAATAATATCTGGCTGATAATAACCACTCCCTGACGGTGCTGAAACAAAACAATTCTCTGAACTGGCTAAGGGAACAGAACTACCATCACTAAGTGTGTAAGAAGGCATAACAGAATCTATATCTATCTCTTCAAAAGCGGTATTAAGAGACCGTTTCTGATCACTGAAACTTACATCATTTATTTCAGGAAAATAGCGGGTAGCTAGATATATGTACTCCCCCACTACGCGACTGGAGATAATTTGACCATCAAAGTTGGCTGTTTCAACAACACTCGGAATAGTGCGACCTTCAACACTCAAGCGATGAATGGAGGAATTAATTGTGCCCCAGAAACCTGGATACCCCCAATAGTCCGAATACCCACTACCATGACTGGTACTAGTCAGAATCAATGATCCCCCGCTAGCACCATGTGTGTGCATTCCATCAGAAGATTGACTACTGAGTTCTATTGCAGACTCATAAATAAGCGTGGCGTCAGCCGCTGCCACATTCTTGTCAAGAACACTCAATCCGGCCGAATCGGCTACGTAAAACGAAGCGGTGTCTGTAAGTAGGTTGAGCGGTTTTTGCTCTGCAAGCGTGGTACCTGATGACAGGTCTATTTGTTCTTCCCCCGAAACAAGTGTCATCAATGGTAAATCGGTCGCGGTTACTTTAGAAGTATCCAAGCTTGTATCAGAATAATCCAAAACGTCAGGTTGAGTATCACCCGAAACATGAAGACTGTGTGAACCACGAATGGCAGGATCAGCATCGTCTACACCTGATTCCCGAACGATGCTGTCTGTGTACCTGACAACCGAAGAAGAATCGGTAGAAACGCTACTACTATTAGCAGCATCCTCGATACTGCCAACCGAAACGCCCGACTCAGGAACCGCCTCAGGTGCCAGAATCATTAAGTCGGTGTTAATAGATTCAATACGCCCTGAAAAACCATTGCTGGCATAGTGGTTAAGTGAGGCATATTTCTGTGTTGTCCTGAATGCTTGCTTGTTTTCCAAACCAGTGAGCCTTCGAGTTATAGTGCTATCGCCAACTGTTGAAACAAAGCGACCACCACCGCTTTCAACAGCCCTGACACTGGGCCCATCACTGCAGCCAGCAATAAATGTCGTTGTTGCAATAGCAACGCTCATTAGAACGGGTTTTGTTTCTAGCTTTCCACTGAGATTTAGCATTCCAAAAGACTGAGAACCTGGTAGACAAATTCGCTTATAACGCTTTACTTTCAAAACCTCTGCAAGTGGGTAGATATAATGCATCATTGGTGATTCTTCATGGTTTGAGCTTTATCTGCACGTTTTACCGACCAGCGGCAATAAGGCTAAGACTAGGCTACCTATTAATTGGGATTAATTTCCCAAACATAGTAAACTATTTTTACCCACAAACAAGTGATTCTTGATATTTTTCGCCTAATGAGGCTCAAAAAACGCGTAATAAATACAATATTTCTTTTATAATCAAATACATAAAAAACATTACAATTGAGAGGCTAAAAAGCAAGGAAGTAGCAAAAGTCGCTAGTCGCTCAAAAACCGGTTTACTACGTTACTGACGAAAAATGAGAGTGTGCTTTAAGCACAACCCCATCCAAACCAAGTATCAAGGAGGAACCTCAGTGGCCCCAACTGCCCAACCGGTAGTGGGCTTGTTAGTCGTAACGTCCACAAATTTGGCCGCTCTGATTCTCGTTATATTCAGAGTTTTCTGTGCAAGCCGCTCTGCGCGTGTTTTGGTTGAAGAGAAAAAAGCGAATGATTGTTGCTTTTTGACGCTGCCTAAATACTCGCATTTGGCAGCCTGCCAGCCATTTCAAGAAAAAAGTATGGCATGTGCGCAGACCATAATCGGCGGGAATGGCAGGCGCTATTCGATACCTTATCCAGCGATGTGCTTAGGCCCGATGTGGTCTTTCGCACAGACAAACACAAGCACTAACCTGTGCTGATAGAAAAACACTTCCCCTGGGCAGTACATCTCACACACAAACGATCAACGGGGGCGAGTTAGACGCATTGAAATCATTGGATCAGTTAGAGTGCTCAGCACATATCTGCTCCGACTGTTGCTCGTACTGGAATGTCTGCAGGATCAAAATGCTCTAAACAAAAGACATTAACCCCGAAGTGATCTGGTGTAACCCTCTTTCTATGAAAAGGATAAATCCCACATATTTTACAAAAGTAATGTTTCGCGGTGTGGGTATGAAATTGAAAAATCGTGAGTGATTCCTCGCCATCCAATATTCTCATTGCCGACTCATGGACTTTAACCATTAATGCGTTTTTTCTTCGGCATATAGAGCAATCACAAGTTGTCAGCTCAGGAAAATCGGTATCAATTTCAAACTGCACCGCCTGGCACTGACAGCTTCCTCTATACGTTTTTATAGTTCGCTCTAAAGGCATAATCTACACCTGTTAAAAGTAAATGGACGGTACTGCAAGTCGCTAAAAGATTGTTTATGAAGCTTACTTTTTTATTCTTGTTCTGGCTGGATCAAACGATGGTCAAGGCTCGCTTGAACAGAGACTCACTCCCCTGCAACGCCAATTTTTTGCAACGAGCCGAATGCTAACTCGGATAGATTCTCAGCTGAAATCTCAAACAATGCCTGACATGGCACATCCGACGGAATCTCGGAGGAAATCTCTAAAGGGTTTAGGGACAACATATCCATCACAGCCTGGGCCAAGGCAAGCAGCTTACCGATATTAGACCCAAATGCTTTGACACCGTTACGGTGTCAGCGAATTGAAACACAGGTTTCATTTCTTGACAATGAATAATACATTTGAAACACTGCAGTTCATGTTTAACGCCAATAACACAGGATACTGTGCAAGTTGAGAAAGGGCTAGAGTTGGGATAGGCTGAAGTTGGGATAGGCTTAGGTTGGGATAGGCTAGAGTTCGAATGGCTTGGAGTTGAAACGTGCAAACCGTAAACCGCACAATCCGACATTACTACACTGAATATTACTACACTGAATATTTTATTTGAATAGGATTAAGTTGTTAGAGTAAATTTGAGTTATTGGATAAATAAGTATCGGATTAAATATATTAATTTAGTCAGTAAATTATGGGTTAGTAGAATCGATGAACTACTCAAATGCTTAAGATAATTCTAAAAAGTAGAGATACAAAATTAGAGCTAAAGAACATAGGACAAAAAAAATATAGTGCTATAAAAATAACGTGCCAATACAAAATAAAGTGCTAATACAAACTAAAATTTAAAATAAACATAGGTCTAGAATACACTGAGTACCTAAACAGTAGAGATTAAACAGAAAGAAAAAAGAAGCTAGAAAACACAGATCCACAACCACAACGTCATTCACCTCGAAGGAGAATTATCATGATCTTTAAAAAAATCACCCTGGCAGCATTTGTCGCAACCACGTTCGGTGGGCTATCTTCAGCAGCTCACGCAGCCTGCACCAATGATGTTTGGAATAAAGTCATGGAACGCGGCAAAGTTGTTGTTGGTGTAAAGGCTGACTACAAACCATGGGGTTACCGAAGCACAGACGGCAGCATAATTGGAATGGAAATCGATCTTGCACAAGCGGCAGCAGATGCAATGGGTGTGGAACTTGAAACAGTGGCGGTACAGTCGTCTAACCGAATGCAGTTTCTGGAGCAAGGTAAAATCGATATGATGATTGC
This sequence comes from uncultured Granulosicoccaceae bacterium, assembly GCA_938038175.1. GTDB lineage: Bacteria > Pseudomonadota > Gammaproteobacteria > Granulosicoccales > Granulosicoccaceae > Granulosicoccus. Next base: position 3,959 of record CALHRQ010000275.1, read on the forward strand.
CACCATGTCTGATCGTGCTGATCGCCGTGAGATCGTCGGCATTACGCAGCCAAACTATTACACTTCAGGTACCAACATCATGTCACCCAAAGCACTCAGCTTCAAAGATTGGGAGGATCTACGTGGCAAACCTGTTTGCGGCAAGCAAGGCGCATTTTATAACGAGGTAGTTACTGAGCGTTACGGCGTAGAGGTGGTTGCGTTTACGGGTAACGCTGAAGCAAAACAAGCACTGCGTGATAAAAAGTGTGTTGCATGGGTATACGATGACTCTTCTATCGGCTCTGATCTATCATCAGGTGATTTCTCTGACTTCGAAATGCCACTAGCATCTGAGGACGACAACCCATGGGGCCTTGCGGTACCACTGGCTGAAAAGGAGTGTATCTTTGGCAACTTTATGTCTGGCCTGACTTTTAATATGCACCAGTCTGGCAAGTTAATGGAACTGGAAGCCAAATGGGGCATACAACCTACCGCGTATCTTGCAGATAAAAATGCCGCCTACGCTGATTGGCTTGCCAAGTAAGTAAGGCTCGTCACTTTCCAAGGGCCAAGCTCTGGCCCTTGGGTTTCGCATTTTAATATTGTCAGTAAACAAGTGCGGTTCTTTACCCTCCTATGCTCAATGCCCAGCAATGTTAGAGACGTTCACAGAGTTCTTTAGACAACTGGCGGACGACTACCCGCGATGGAATTTCATTTTCTTTCATGAACCCAGACAATGGGCACGAATCGTAAAAGGGTTTCAGCACACCATTGTTTTATCAATCGCCTGCGTTTTCTTCTCCGTTATTATTGGTGTTATAGGTGCGTGGATGCAAAGCTCGCCCTCAGTGTGGGTGCGTCGCATTGTGCAGGGTTATATTCAGTTTTTCCGAAACACCCCACCCTTCGTCCAGTTGTTGTTTTTCTATTTTGCGTTAGGGCAATTTACCCCATCCGTAACTGGCCCAGACGGCTGGACAGAAGTGCCAATCATTTCGAACATAGGCTGGGCCATCATCTCACTGTCGTTATTCGCCGGTGCGTTTAATGTCGAAATTTTTCGTTCCGGTATTGAAGCCGTACCAGAATCCACACAGGAAGCCGCGAGTGCGTTAGGGTTTTCACGTCTGCAAACCTATATAGACGTCGTTTTACCTCTAGCCTTTAGAGTGTCCTTGCCTGCTCTAAACAACAACCTGGTCAATCTTGTGAAAACGACCACGCAGGCCATCGCAATCGCTGTACCCGAGTTACTTTATCAGTCAGTCAGTATTTGGAGCGATTACCCAAGTGCCCAGTACCCCACTATGATATTGCTTTTTTTGTCGTTTATTTTCCTTGTAGGCATTCTGGTATTTGGTATGTCGCGATGGGAAAGAGCCATGCGTATACCTGGATACGGAGGCTAATGGATAATGGACAAAAAAAACATCCCAGGCATTAGCAGCAAGCCTTCAGCAGGCTTCGCAGTTCTAAAACCATTCAACGCAAAACCTGCAGGCGAACCCGAAGACTTACTTTTTTCTCGCTGGCTAGCCTCAACTCCACTATGGGCTTGGTGCCTTATGGTGGCTATCGTTATTGCCTGGCCACTGACAAGCTATGCATCCAGCACATACAGCATAGGTGATGCGTTTCAGGCATTATGGAGATGGATTCCGTTTATTGTTACCGGCGGTTTCCTTTTTAACGTTATTATCTCTTTTTTTGCGATGCTTATTGGCACAGTGCTAGGCATCATACTTGGCTTGATGCAAATCTCTCCTGCGATATACATCCGATTGCCAGCGCAAATCATTACGCAAGTGTTCCGAAATTCACCTTGGTTAGTATTGCTGTTCATAGTGTTACTGGCGCTGCCCTACGAAATAGAATTTGGCGATACCATCATTCGTATTCCAGATTGGGTAAAGGCGGTTTTCGGACTCTGCCTACCCATTATGGCGAACATTGCTGAAGTGGTACGAGGCGCTATAAATTCAGTACCCAATGGTCAGTGGGAAGCTGCAGAATCCTTAGCCTACACTCGCCAGCAAACACTGTGGCAAATCATATTGCCGCAATGCTTCAAGCGAATGATACCACCCTGGATGAACTGGTACGCTATCCTAACTATGGCTACACCGCTTTGCTCACTTTTAGGTGTTGAAGAGCTGATAACGCTTAGCCGCCAGGCTATCGAAGCTGAGAACAATCGACCCGAACTACTCGTGCCTTTTTACGGCTTTGCACTGCTCATTTTTTTCGCATATTGTTACCCGATTGCTCGCGCAACCATTGCGCTTGAGCGTCGATTCGCTGTCAAACTCTAGAGGCCCAACATGCCACAGCACGCTTGGACAGACGATCAACCTATCGTTTCAATAAAAGATGTTCATAAATCCTTCGGTAATCTTGAAGTGCTAAAAGGCATTTCGATGGATGTAATGAAAGGTGAAGTTATCTGCATTATCGGTCCATCAGGGTCTGGCAAATCTACACTGATCAGGTGTATCAATGCTCTTAATGATATTCAGGCAGGCTCAATTCAGGTTGAAGGGCTTGAAGTAAACGATAAAGACCTTAACAAGCTTGAGCTGCGTAAAAAAGTCGGTATGGTGTTTCAGCAATACAATCTTTTTCCACATAAAACAGCACTGGAAAATATTATGATGGCACCGATCAAAGTGCTAAAAGAGAATCCAGTAGAGGTGGAAGCTCGCGCCCGTGGTCTAATCACAAAAGTACGATTAGAAGGTAAAGAAGGTGCCTACCCTGGTGAACTCTCAGGCGGCCAGCAACAGCGAGTTGCCATCGCCCGTTCACTTGCCATGAACCCAGATATCATGCTCTTTGATGAAGTGACCGCGGCACTCGATCCTGAAACCGTTAAAGAGGTGCTGGTGACAATACAAGATCTAGCAGAAGACGGTATGACGTGCATGCTGGTTACGCACGAAATGGGTTTTGCAAAGGAGATAGCCGACCACATTTACTTCACCGATCGCGGTGTTATTGTAGAACATGGACCTCCGGCCACTTTTTTTGATAAAGCTGAAGACCCTCGAACCCGGGAATTTTTGAGCCAGATTCTTTAATACAGAAAAAATACAGCAGTCTAAGTGGATACGTCTGTTGGCGGTATGATATAAACCGATTGCCGCTGATAGGAGAAAGCGCCTCTGCTAACCGCCACTGACTGTTAACGCCAACTGTTGACGTCAAGTTGCCTTGAGCATTTAGCTATTGCTCGTCGAGTTTTCACTTTGCAAACGCTGTTTTTCCATAAACCATTTACGTATCCAACTAGCTGCCGGGCGCTCGACTATACTTGATAGCAATTGGGCCAGGATAATGACAACCAGAAAGGCGACAGTGATTGCAACCCAACCATTACCGCCAAGTTTGTAGACTTCGCGGATCACGACATAGCCTATATTCTGATGCATCAGATACAAAGTATAGGAGATACCGCCTAACCAGATGAGCGGTGCAACACACAGGAATTGCAATCGACCGATTACCGCCATATAAAACACCAGGAAAAAACCGGCCAGCAAAAGCGCGTCGTACCAGGGGTAAATGGCAAAGTTCGCCAGAATAGCCAATGCGAGTAACCACCACGAATGCACCGAGTGTGTTCCAGTGTAGATCCGATAAAACACAATACCCGAGGCGAAAAGATTGGCATGCTTCATTAGCAAAAACTTGTTAACACGAAGCGGCGCCTCCAATATCTGCATATAGTACAAAAAACCAATGAGCATCAATGGCAGGAACCAAAATTCTGCATACTGCAAACGTCCGCTGGCAAACAGTAAAGTAATCCAGAAATAGAAGGTGAGCTCTGCGGTCAGTGTCCAGTAGGCTTGATCGATATGCGGGATATTGAAGTATTCCTGGATCATGGAAAAGTTAGTGAGCAATACGAACACGCTGAATTCACGACCTGGCAAGCCAAAAGCCGCCACAACAAGAAATGTGATGACTAAAGCGACCCAGTAAGCAGGAAAGATCCTCGTAAATCGTGATACCAGAAACGCCTTGATTCCCCGATTGCTCTGCAGGCTCCAGAAAATGACAAAACCACTGATCAGAAAAAAGAAATGAACACCGTACTTGCCCTGAATGCTCCAGTTTACCGGTATGTCCTGATGCTGATACAGCTGGTCATAGCGATAAAAGAAGTGGTATGCAACAACGACCAACGCTGCGATGCCTCGGAATACGTCAAGCTCGGTAAAGCGCCGTTTGTTCATTGCAATAGTTTAAGTCAAAATTAAATGTTAACCCGCTAAAACACGGATTATATGTTTAATATGTGAATACAATGCAATGATTGTTAAAAGACCAACGCAAACAGGCAACAGGCAACAATTGGACACACTTAATAAATCACATTGAAAAAGCTCACACTATCAGTTCGTTATTTACTCTTATTACTCGGCTCACTAGCCTTAGTTTTTTTTCTGCTGGGACACTATCTGCCACCTTGGTTTAATCGTGTCAGCGGTCGTGATGCAAGCATGAACAGCACGTACTATGTGCAGACGGTCGGCCTGCACGCCCGCGGTGACAAGCTGCAACCTGATGACTTGATCGTATTTTTGGGTGATAGCCTAACGCAGGCATTGCCAGTAGCAGCTATCACACCGATTGGACTCAACTATGGTATCGGAACAGACACCACTAGAGGACTTCTGGAGAGGCTGCCGGTTTATTCATCTCTAAGCCGATCACGCGCTGTCATTTTGGCTATTGGAACAAACGATTTACAAATTAACGATACAGCAGCCGTCCTTAATCGCTATGAAAAGATTCTTGCAGGGTTACCCAAAAAACCTGAGATTATCTGCACAGCCGTACTGCCGGTAAAGGTAAGCGCCATGCAATACCCTGGCACTATTACAATGCAACGGATCGAGAATTTCAACACCAGCCTTAAAACCCTGTGCGAAAAACACGATCACCATTTTATTGACTTCCCTGTTGAATTAATGGATGGTAACGGAGAGCTGCATACAACCTACGACGACGATGATGGCGTGCACCTGAACAGCGCAGGTAACATGAAATGGGTACAGCATTTGCGAAAAGAGCTGCAATCACTGGGTTTGCCGGTGAATCTGCCCGACCAGTAAGCGGCCCCTGCCCACACCCACTTCCCCAGCAGGTTTACGCTCTAAAGCCAATGCAGTATCGTCTTTATTCTTACACAGCGGCCGCTGAATTGACCACCAGGCTTTTACCGCATAAAAGCACCGGTTTGTTGTAAACTTGCTGCTGTGTCAACAGTTCATACCCGCACACAAACATGATTCAACGCTCACAGTACTCTTACATTTGGCGCTTGCGAAATACTGCTACCCTGCTATCGCTGGCATGTATGACAGCAACAGCTGGCCCGCAACCAGAACGCCTCCCAGATATAAATTTGTGTGAAGGTCTGGTTACTCACAAAGACCGTGTCGAGGTCAAGCCA
>CALHRQ010000276.1 GCA_938038175.1 uncultured Granulosicoccaceae bacterium
GGATCTTCTCTTAAATCTAAATTCTCTTCAGACTTAAATTCTTCTGCCAACCAATCAATAATCTTTTGATCAACATCATCTCCTCCAAGGTGTGTATCACCATTCGTTGATTTTACTTCGAAGACACCATCTCCTAATTCCAGGATTGAGATATCAAAAGTACCACCACCAAGGTCATAGACTGCAATTTGGCCACTGCCGCGCTGCTTGTCCATACCGTAGGCAAGTGCCGCTGCGGTTGGCTCATTGATGATGCGCTTGACATCTAAACCCGCGATACGTCCGGCATCTTTGGTTGCCTGGCGCTGGGAATCATTAAAGTAGGCAGGAACGGTTATAACCGCTTCGTTCACAGAGCTACCCAGGTACTCTTCTGCAGTGGATTTCATTTTCATCAAGACGCGAGCGGCCACCTCTGGCGGTGCCATCTTTTCGCCTGCTGCTTCTACCCAGGCATCGCCGTTTTCAGCCTTGATGATCTTGTAAGGCACAAGCTCGATGTCTTTCTGCACAGCTTCTTCGTCAAAGCGACGCCCGATCAGGCGTTTAACAGCATAGAGTGTGTTCTGCGGGTTAGTGACTGCCTGACGCTTCGCAGGCTGGCCCACAACCACTTCACCATCGTCGCTGAACGCAACAATTGAGGGAGTGGTGCGATCACCTTCCGCATTCTCGATAACGCGTGGTTTGCCGCCTTCCATAACTGCGACACACGAATTCGTCGTGCCCAGGTCGATTCCGATGATGGTTCCCATTATTTCCTACCTTCAATCTGTGTTTATAAAACGAGACCCTAAAAAGGCACCCCGCATGTACTGCATTCAAACGTGTGGTACGACCTTGTCGAATTCAATAGCAAATGGCATTGAATTCGTTCTCGCATCACAATTGTTCATGACTTAGATTTACGCTACTTCACGCTACTTCTATGCAACCCCCGGTCCTAACTGGCATTTTGGCTACTTTGGCCGGATTAACCAGGCTCAAGTTCACCAGCACCAGTACGCCGTTTTGACCAAGCGTGCTACTTCACCACCATGACCAGCGCCGGCCTGATCAAACGATCATTGAGCGTGTAACCTTTTTGTAAAACGCTGGATACCGTGTTGGGCTCTTTACCCTCAACCGGCTGCATAGACATGGCTTGATGAAATTCCGGATCAAACTTTTCATCGATCGGGTTAATTTCAACAATATTATATTTTTCAAGTGCTTGGGCTAGCATTTTGAGCGTCATTTCGGTGCCCTCAACAATCTTTGTTGGGTCCGCATCTTCGGCTGTGGCCGCAGCCAGGCCCATCTCGAGGCTGTCTTTTACCGGCAAAATATCGTTGGCAATGCCTTCAAGCGCAAATTTTCTGGCCTTGGTGACATCGTTTTGAGCTCGTTTGCGCTGGTTTTCCATTTCGGCCTGCAGGCGCAGTAATTGGTCCCAGTGCGCTGCCGCTTTGGATTCGGCTTCAACAAGCTGTGCCTGCAGCACTTCTACCTCAGAAGCAGGCTCGCCATCGCCGTCCATGCGCGCATTGCCAAAACCCAGCGGATCAGCATCATTTGAGGCAGATTCTGCATCCGCGCTCACAGAGGTGCTTTGGCTGCCTTCCGCACCTTTATCGTCGTCAGTGCCAGTGCCGGCGGCATTAACCTCCGCTTCGACGGCGCGATCCATGTCGTTCTGCTCAGCATCAGCTGCATCATTTACATCAGCGGCATTGCCTGAAGCCATGTCATCGCCTTTGTCGGTGATTTTAGTGTCGTCTTGAGCACTTGCACCTTTGCCAGGACCAGCATTGTCGGCGCCAGCTTGCACATCCTTCGCCGCATCGGACGCACTGGTTTTGTTTTGAGAAGATGACGCTTGATCGGTTGCAGACTGGCCATCAGCAGCGGCTTGATCAGCATTTGAGACAGCTGTTTCCGAGTTGTCATTGGGATCATCTGATTGCGAAGCTGCATTATCGGCAGCCTGATCAGCGTTATTCTGATTGTTATCGACGTCGTTTCCTGGCGTCATGGATTCCTCACGAACAAATTTAGCAATGTTTCAGGTTTGGGCATGATAAGGCCTATGAGCGAGAGTTCAAGGCAGCGCTCAATAATTTTGATGTTAAGTCAACCACAGGAATAATTTGATCGTATGCCATCCGCTTTGGCCCCACAACACCAAGCACACCAAGCACACTACCGTTGAGCTCATAAGGCGCTGTGACAAGGCTGCATTCGCCTAACGCATCGTAGCCAGATTCGCGCCCGATAAAAATCTGTACCCCTTCTGCCGACAGGCATTGCTCCAGTAAATGATACATGTCGCGCTTGTTATGAAACGCTTCAAATAATTCTCGCAGCACATCCATATTGCTTAAATCAGCATGCTGCATCAGGTTGGTTTCGCCTGCCACAACCATGTTTTCTTCTTCTGACGCGCTTTCGTCAGATGGCCGAAACACCTCTCCCGCCACATCAATGATGAACTGCATTGATTTACTCATGGCCTCACGACTTTGATTCAAGTCTTCACGGATGTGATCGCGCACAGCCTGTAGCGTTTTACCCAGATACTCAGCATTAAGCTGCCGCGCAAAAGCAGCAAGTTCGTCTGCCGTGTAAGTGCGATCAACTCGGATAATACGATTTTGCACTTCGTCGTCACTGAAGATAAGAATAGCTAAAATACGGTTTTCTGAAAGCGGTAAAAATTCGACTTGCTTAAGGGATTTTTTTTCTTGCTTGGGTACAGTGACCATGCCAGCCATGCGCGTAAAACCCGATAAGTAGCTGGAAGCGGCTTTGACCAGATTCTGATCAGTGAGCGTTGGGTCTAGCGCACTGCGCACCTGATCGATGGTTTGATCGTCGAGCTGGCGCACTTCTAACATGGAATCCACAAATACGCGCCAGGCTTTGGATGTGGGTACACGCCCGGCAGATGTGTGCGGGGATTTGAGTAACCCCATCTGTTCGAGATCGCCCATGACGTTACGCACAGAGGCGGCGCTGATATCGATACCAGGCAGGCGAGAAAGCGTGCGCGAGCCAACCGGCTGGCCCTCTGCAATGTAGTGATCGACCAGCAGCTTAAGGATGTGCTGCTCGCGTTCGCTAAATTCGATATTAAGCTCTGAAGTCATACTGCTTTATTGTGTGCGTTACCTGCTATCCGTGCAGTTTGGCCAGATACGATAAACTAGGGCTTGTTACCTAATTAATCAACTATTTTATGCCACGTAAGTTAACCCAGTCCGTTAATGTCAATGGGGTCAGGATCGGCGGTGGTGCCCCCATCGTCGTGCAATCCATGACTAACACTGATACTGAAGACGCTATTCGTACTGCCGCACAGGTTGCAGACCTTGCCCGCGCAGGGTCCGAACTGGTACGTATCACGGTTAACACTGAAGCTGCTGCACGAGCCGTTCCAGAAATTCGCGATCGCCTCCTGAGTATGGATGTTGATGTCCCACTTGTCGGAGATTTTCATTTTAACGGACATAAATTGCTTGCATCTGTTCCCGAGTGCGCCAAAGCGCTTGCAAAATACCGCATCAATCCTGGCAATGTGGGGCGCGGCAGCAAAAGAGACACGCAGTTTTCACAAATGATTCAGATTGCGATCGACAACGACAAACCGGTGCGTATTGGTGCTAACTGGGGCAGCCTCGATCAGGAATTGCTGGCACGGCTGCTGGACGAAAACGCCGCATCCAGCAACCCCAAGCCACTGGACACCATCAACCGAGAGGCCGTCATAGAGTCGGCGCTTGGCAGTGCACAGCGTGCTGAAGAGCTTGGCATGGCTCGCGATAAAATCATCATCTCCTGCAAAATGAGCCGCGTGCAGGATTTGGTTATGGTCTACGAAGAGCTGGCTAAAAAAAGTGATTATTGTCTGCATTTGGGATTAACCGAGGCCGGTATGGGCTCCAAAGGCATTGTTGCCTCAACAGCGGCACTTGCGGTGCTCTTGCAACAAGGCGTTGGCGACACCATCAGAATCTCCCTCACACCCGAGCCCAATGGTGACAGAACCAAAGAGGTCGTCGTTGGCCAGGAAATCCTGCAAACCATGGGTTTACGTTCATTCACCCCAATGGTCACCGCTTGCCCTGGCTGCGGACGCACCAGCAGCACCTACTTCCAGGAACTGGCCAACCGCATACAAACCTACCTGCGCGAGCGCATGCCGGAATGGAAAAACCATCACCCTGGAGTAGAAGACATGACGGTGGCGGTCATGGGCTGTGTTGTGAATGGCCCGGGGGAGAGCAAACACGCCAACATTGGTATTAGTTTACCAGGCACCGGAGAGCGCCCTATCGCACCTGTTTATATCGACGGTGAAAAAGCCATGACGCTGAAGGGTGATCACATTGCTGAGGAGTTTCAGCATATTGTGCAAGAGTACGTCGAATCGCACTATGCGCAGACAGGTTAGCGCTCAAAGGTTGTGCGTTGCTTGAGCGCGACAGCACCCTGGTTTGATCTACCGCAGCGCGGCGCACTGGTTCGGACATCATCACACACCGCACGCTCATCAGATGGCCCTTGCGTTGTGGTTGGTGCCGGCCTTGCTGGTTGCAGCATGGCTTATGCGCTGGCATTGAAAGGACAAACGGTTGTTGTTATCGACAGTGCCAGCACGATTGCATCTGGCGCATCATCCAACCCCTGTGGCATTGTCAAACCAATTGTTACGCGCGAGCCTTCTGCTGCAGCTTTGTTTTATGAACACGCTTATGGCTGCTTGCAAAGCTGGTTGACTCACCCTTGCATTAAAAAAAACGCGGCCTACGAAAATTGCGGTGTGCTGCAGTTAGTGCAAAACAGCTACCCCGCCAGCAAGCAGTACCAGCAACTAGACCCTATCGAGGCAACAAAAAAAGCGGGCACGGCGATCAATGCACGCGCTTTATTTTTTGAAAATGCTGGCTGGTTAAATCCACATGCGTTTTGTGCATCGCTGCTTGAGCACAACAATATTGAACTAAGGCTTAATTGCCGCCTGCAAAACCTGATACCTTGTGAACCTGGCTGGCAGCTTGATTGCCTACAGGCGAACCAGCAGACAACTTTGCGAAGCTCTATGGTGATACTAGCCAACGGCACACAACTAAACAAAAGCCCTTACACGCAAGCTCTGCCATTGACTTTGGCACGTGGACAAATCAGTGAATTCCAACTTACGCAGACCGTAGGTCGAGAGCCTGAGCGATTCAAGCAGTCACTTTCAAACCATGCAATGTCGAACAAACCGTTAGCGAACCAGGCATTGTCGAACCAACCATTCTCAAGCCAACAGTTGAAAGACAAACAGCGCTTAAATTGTGTTGTCAGTGGAAAGCGCTATGCAATACCAGGCAAGCAATCGGTTTATATCGGTGCAAGTTTTAAGCGTGATGATGATACAAATGACATTAAGCATGACGAGCATCAAGAAAATGCAGAAGCGGTCAATGACTTACTCCCAGAACTTGAACTGACAAAACAAGCCAGACGAGGCTTTGCAGGTGTCAGAACCACTACACCCGACCGTCTGCCTGTATGTGGCCCGGCACCCGATTTTGATTTTTTCCAGAATGCTTATACAGAGCTAAGACATGGCAGCAAACATAAGACCTTTAGCCCCGCTAAAACGCACAAGCACTTGTACCTGCTTGGTGGCTTGGGTTCACGCGGTATCATTACCGCACCCTACTGTGCGCACTTGATAAGTGAATGGCTATGCACCGCAGCTGACCCGATCGGTATACACACTCACCGTATTCAAACACTGCAGTCGACAATGGCCCTACTACACCCCGCCAGGTTTTTGATCCGAGAATTAAAACGCGGTAGCGGCTTATAATATGCAGAAGCAGAAGCAGAAGCAGAAGCAGAAGCAGAAGCAGAAGCAGATGCAGATGTAGATTTGCTGTACACAAGAAGACAGAAAAGGAAGGCAAAAATGTACACGATACTAAAGAGGCACGGACATTTTGGATAGTGCAAGCTTGCGACAACTCGCCCAGAGCTGGGAAACACTGGCAAGCAAAAGTTTGCCTGAAGGAAAGACGCTCGAGGCTATCGCTACAGAAACGCTCGATGGCAACAGGATTGATGCTTTGTATTGGGAGCGTCCACCATTGTCTACTGATGAGCTTGCTGCCACAAAAGCAGCGCCCGTTGATCACCGTTTACGCGCTATCGGAAACTCGGCGGTAACGCAAAATGCACACCTTTTACGTGGGCTAAAGGGCGGCGTGACATCTTTGGAGCTGGCGCATTTAGCCGATTTGGACAAGGGCTTTCAACTCGAACAAAGGCTGCATGATGTGCAGTTGTCAATTGTATCCATCAGTTTACAGGCAGAACACTTTTACGCAGAAGCCACACAAGAATTAAAACAACTTTGGGCACAACGCAAGCTCGACAATGACAATGTAAGCGCAGCATTCAATGCCGACCCCGTTGGCACATTAACTCGGTCTGGGTTTCTGCTAAACCCTATCGAAAAAGAATTACACACACTCGGCCAATTTGCGTTACAGGAAAAACAACGTTCCCCGAATTGTTCATCTGTTATGGTGAATATCGCAACACAACACAATGCCGGTGCATCAGATGTGCAAGAGCTTAGCGCTGCTATCGCCACCGCTAAACTGTATCTTGATGCCATGCTCAATGCTGGCATGAAAGCCAACGATGCAATAAAGTCGATCGTATTTCAAGTTGCCTGCGATGCTGACCATCTATTAAGCGTGGTTAAATTGCGCGTATTACACACTCTCTGGCAACACCTTGCGCAAGGTTTTGGTGCAACACACCTTCAGCTTAATCTGGTTGTTGAAACCTCAACGCGCATGCTCTCTGCACAAACACCCTGGGTGAATCACTTACGCAATGTCAGCGCTGCTAGCGCAGCCTTGATGGCAGGCGCCAACACAGTCATTGTGCAGCCACATGACTTTTTAGATGAACAGTTTATTGATGAACAACATTTAGTTTCAGAACGCGTAGCCAGAAACACCAGCATTATTCTTGAACAAGAATGCGCTTTACACAAAATTAACGATCCGATGGCAGGTGCTTATGCGGTAGAGAGCATGTGCCAGGACTTATTAGACAATACATGGTCGCAACTGCAGACATTAGAAACAGAAGGTGGATTTATAAAAGCACTGCAATCAGGTCACTGGCAAAGAGCGGTTACCAACATGCGCACCAAACGTATACAGCGATTGCTGGACGAACAATCCATTGCCGTCGGTGTAAATCGTTTCCAACAAAAGGACGGTTATAGTGTTGGTGCTACCAGTGGCAATAATGATGTAAAAAAATCACCAGTATCAGCCGCATTAAGCATTGAGCCGCTGGTGCCGCAACGCGATGCCGCTGCATTCGAGGAGCAAGGCTAATGTCACGCATCAATTTCAATAACAGCCCTGCCCCCAAAATGCGCCAGGCCGCTGCCAGCAATACCAGCAATGCAACCGCTCCCCTAAACACACCAGAATCCATAGCACTCCAACGCTTCTACAATAAAGACTCGCTTGATAAAACCGCTTTTAAACCCGACTTTCCAGGCATCGCACCCTATACACGTGGCCCATACCCCACGATGTATGTCACCAAGCCCTGGACAATCAGGCAGTACGCCGGTTTCTCAACAGCGGAAGACAGCAACGCATTTTATCGACGCAACCTGGCTGCTGGACAAAAAGGCTTGTCTGTAGCGTTTGATTTACCCACTCATCGTGGCTATGACTCAGACCATCCAAGAGTTGCGGGCGATGTTGGCATGGCAGGTGTGGCTATCGACTCCATCCTCGATATGCAAACCTTATTCGATGGTATACCGCTGGATAAAATGAGCGTATCCATGACGATGAACGGTGCTGTATTACCCGTACTGGCACTTTACATTGTAGCGGCGGAAGAACAAGGCGTGAGCCAATCAGCGCTAAGCGGCACCATACAGAACGACATACTAAAAGAATTCATGGTGCGCAATACCTATATCTATCCTCCCAAACATTCGATGCGGATTATCGCTGATATTTTTCGATACACCTCTGCCAATATGCCACGCTATAACAGCATCAGTATCTCTGGCTACCACATGCAGGAAGCCGGTGCGACAGCCGATCTGGAATTAGGCTATACACTTGCAGACGGCGTTGAATACATTCGCACCGGTATCGAGGCGGGCATGGCAGTCGATGATTTTGCACCGCGCTTGTCGTTCTTCTGGGCGATAGGTATGAACCACTACATGGAAATTGCAAAACTGCGCGCTGCCCGCTTACTGTGGGCTCAACTTTTAAAACAGTTCAATCCCAAGAATCCACGCTCTTCAAGTTTACGCACACATTGCCAAACATCTGGCTGGAGCTTAACCGCGCAAGATGTGTACAACAATGTTACTCGCACCGGCATTGAGGCCATGGCTGCCACCTACGGCCACACGCAATCGCTGCATACAAATGCATTTGATGAAGCGCTTGCATTGCCAACAGATGCATCCGCCGCAATAGCGCGTAATACTCAGCTTTTTTTACAGCATGAAGCGGGTATATGCCATACCGTAGACCCCTGGGGCGGTAGCTATTTTATGGAAACGCTCACGCAAGAGTTAGCGCAAAAGGCCATGCAGCACATCAATGAAGTGGAGGCTGCCGGCGGTATGGCCAAAGCGATCGAAGCCGGTATTCCCAAACAACGTATAGAAGAGGCAGCCGCAAGAACACAAGCCCGCATCGATAGCCATGAACAAGTGGTTATCGGCGTTAATCAATTAGCAATGACTGATGAAGAGGCGATCGATGTACTGAAGGTAGATAATGCCACTGTACTGGAAAATCAGCGTAACAAACTAGCAAAGCTGCGAGCATCACGTGATACGGAAGCTTGTCAAAATGCGCTCAATGCACTTGAAGTGGCCTCCAAAGACGGCACTGGAAATTTGCTGGAGCTTGCAATCCATGCCGCCCGCGCTCGCGCTACAGTAGGTGAAATTTCATCTGCGCTCGAAATAAACTATGGCCGACACAAGGCAGAAGTCCATACGATCAACGGCGTGTACAAAGCGGCCATGGGCAACAACCCTGATCTGCCAGAGATCAACACGCGCATCCAAAGCTTTATACAACACGAAGGTCGGCCACCGCGCATTCTGGTTGCAAAGATGGGCCAGGACGGGCATGACCGTGGACAAAAAGTGATTGCCTCAGCCTTCGCTGATATGGGTTTTGCGGTTGAGGTTGGAGCTCTTTTTCAAACACCGGAAGAAGTTGCCAGCCAGGCTGTTGAAATTGACGCTCATGTGATTGGTGCAAGCTCACTGGCCGCAGGCCACCTCTCAATGGTGCCGCAGCTAAAAGCTGCGTTAAAGCAACTTGGCCGCGAGGACATCATAGTCGTGGTGGGTGGTGTAGTACCACCCGAGGATATCGACTTTTTAAAAGAAGCCGGCGCGGCAGCTGTGTTTATGCCCGGCACGGTAGTGAGCTTTGCTGCTAATACATTGTTGGATAAGCTTGTGGAGCAGTTTAATCATCCAGCTTCTTGACGCCTTGGGTAGCTTGACTAATCGCAAATTAGATTTTGCAATTCGCACTAGCACTCATTTTGTCATTCTCACAAACACTCATGAAGACAATACAGACTTGCTGTCTTCAGGTGCTTGCTCACGATCGGACATGCCGTAGTCTCTTACCACTCCCGCTATACGAATGCGGTAATCTGAAAAAACCTCATCACGGCCCTTAGACTGAGCTTCGCGATGAGCTGTCAGGTTTCGCCATTGTTGTATTGCCGCTTCATTTTCGAAGAATGACAATGACAGGAGTTTATTCGGATCGCTCAAGCTCTGAAACCGTTCGATTGATATGAACCCATCGATCTTATCTAGCACCGGTCTTAACTGAGTTGCAATATCCAGGTATTCCTCCTGTTTGCCTGGAGCAGGTCTTACTTCGAATATGACGGCAATCATGGCGAATCCTCCATCGGAGTCGATGCCAGTTTCAGAAACGTTCGGTCCACTCTTAACAAAAATTTCTCCTTCTGTGCAAAAGCGTAGTTCTCTTTCCCAAGCGGGTCGGCCGCCAGGCGTAATCGGTATTTTTCATAGTCGGCCAGGCTTTGAATATTGTAGATCCCATACGCCAAGGTGCTGGAACCTTCGAGAGGTGAGAAGTAAACAATCAAATCAGCGCCGCATCGCGGGATAGACATAACCCAATTACAAACAGGCAAAACAATGTTGTGCAGAGAGTGTCTTGATTGGAGCGAGCGCCGATCTCATTTAGCAGGAAGCCTGGGGCGTGCGTATTTACAACGCCTCGAGGAGCTTAAATGGGTAAAACGCATCAAAGGTACACGCAGGCAGAGGCTTGTATGCTTAGGCCAATAAAGTTTGTTTAACGAAATACAGCCGTTCCGCCCCGCCAGGGTCGCACACGATCAATCTCACCAGAGCTTTCATCCAGCGCAAAAGAATACTGCAACCACACACCTTTGTAGCCTTCTCTTTCAAATAAGAAACCAGCAACGTACCAGCTTTCGCTTTCGAGGACTTCCGTTCCTGCCCACACGGCATCGTTAGTCCATTTATAACCATTACGTCGAAGGTTATCCATATCTACAAACACACCGGGTTGCGACATCACATCGCGCTTTATTTTAGTGGAATCAAAAGGCAGGCCTTTATCAAGCACGCTATCTGCCTGAGCTGTTTCAGTGTTGTTTTGGGCGAACAATGCTGAGGACAGCGAAATACTGAAGGCCAGCACAAAGAGGGCAGATTTTGTGGCAACGACAGCAACTGGAAACGAAAGACGTGTAGGCATACTTAACATCGAATCACTCCTTAACTTTAAACGCTTTTTACTCTTGGTTGTTTTTACTGGTTTTTACTATTGGCTTATTATGATTTTGTTTTATTTACAAGCAACTCATTTAACTCTGGTTTTCGTAATCGTCGTTTTTGTATTACTTGGTTTTTTGTATTACTTGGTTTTTTGTATTACTTGGTTTTTTGTATTACTTGGTTTTTTGTATTACTTGGTTTTTTGTATTACCTGGTTTTTTGTATTACCTGGTTTTTTGTATTACCTGGTTTTTTGTATTAC
>CALHRQ010000277.1 GCA_938038175.1 uncultured Granulosicoccaceae bacterium
AGTACTGATTGCCCATAGATCCCGTAGTTTTTCCAGCGATAAACACTCACTTCTCCAAGGCTGTTGGTAACACGGGTAATCCCGATGTCTTCAGCATTTACAGGAAGTTCATAGTCCAGGGTAACCCGCTCAATCCCATCAGCGTGCTCAGAACTAATGGCATATCCTAGCTCGTTGTATTGCCAGGTAGCGTAACGTTGCCCCAGCCGGTTGCTTATACCAGTGAGCTTGTTCGAATCGATTTCATCTTCGTAGTGCAGAACACGAGCAGTACCATCGGCATACCTTACCCGTGTAAGATTAAGGTTGTTGTCGTAGTCGTATTCAATGGTTTTACCATCGGGCAGTGTCAACCGTTTTAAATGCCCTGGGCTGTCTTGGAATTCAGTGGTATTAAACTGACTAAGGCCAATTTCGCCTTCGGTGTATTCAAACTTTAAGATTCGACCAGCTTCGTCCGTAACGGTGCTCAGCTTTTTATTGGCATAAAATAGCGACAAAAACTGTGCGCCGGGATAATCTATCCTTATGGGATACGCACCCTGAAACGTCAGCTTTCGCCCGTCAGGGTATGCCCAGAAATGCAAGTCTGCTTCCTGCCAGATGTAGCCATTGGTGGCGGCGTCGGAATAATAATAGGTAATGCCATTATCACTCTCTTTAGCAGTGTCAAAAACGATCCGGCCACCCGTGCCCTGGTTAATGATAAATCCAATATCACCGTATTGCGCCAATCGAGACCCATAGGTTGCAGACCATCCACGTCCATAGCCGCTGTTTCGATCTGTATGGGTACTGTTATAGTGTCGCGTAAACGCAAGCCGGGACCCCGGTTCTTTATAATCTTGTTCGCGTTGGTACTTGTTACCTGTGATTAAGCTGATTGGGTTGCCAACCGAGGTTGATGGCCGGATGCGATTTTGTGTTTCATCGGGGTCTGTGTCATCTTCGTTGCAGCCCTCAGTTACTGGAATGCCCGGGCAACCGGTTTCCGTTGTGGGGTCGGCGCTGGGCTGTGTATCACTAGTTTGCGCATTGGGCTGATCATTGGTCTGGGCACCAGCTTTTGTGCTAAATGCAAAAGCCAATATCACTGACAGTACAATTGCAATGCTGGCGTGTTTTGTCCTGGCCACTTAGCTACCTCTATGGATCAAATCAATGGTGCGCTTCTGATAAATTGATCAGCAGTTCACATAGACAATTGCTAGTGTGTAGCGATTTATATCAGCCCTAAAAAAGCTTTACCTTGACAGTCGATCCATGACATCAAGTAACAGTGACGTTTTAACACCTTAAGAAGTGATGGCACAAACTATCAAAAGTATAGGTTAGGCATTTCCTGAACTTTCGTATAGGATGTTGCGTCTAAATCTATTGCGATGTTTTTTGGAGCAAACAGAGCGTTTTGAACTATGTACCAACTAAAGGCACAGGAATCACAATGCCAACATTAAGCCGTCGCACATTTTTAAGCAGTACTGCTGCGCTGCTGGCATCACCACTCACCGCACAAACAGACCGTTTTCAGAGTGTCGCCGAAACTGCACGCAGATTCGATCAGTGTCATGCAATTGCAATAACTCAGGATGGTAAGCAGGTTTATGCAGAAGTATTTCGTGGGCCTGCCATTGATCGTATTGTGCCAATCAAATCGGTATCCAAAACCATCGTTGCCGCGCTTGCCGGTGCGGCCATTGATCGCGGTGAAATCCCAAGTGTTCAGGCAACCCTGGGAGACATTGCAGCTAAGCTTATTCCATCAAAAGCCGATCCGAGAGTAGCCCATATCACCATTGAGAATTTGCTAACCATGCAAGCGGGCTTAGAGCGCACATCGGGCCGAAACTACGGTGTCTGGGTCAACAGCCGAAACTGGGTGTCAAACGCACTATCACGGCCTATGGTGGCAGATCCAGGTACTGCAATGCTCTACTCCACAGGTTCGTCTCATGTTATGGGTACCGTATTATCTGAGGTGTCTGGCAAAAGTCTGCTAGCGCTTGCTCGTGATCGCCTCGGGCAGCCTTTGGGCATTGAAATCCCAGCCTGGACTCGAGATCCGCAGGGTCGCTACCTTGGTGGAAATGAAATGGCTTTGACCCTTCAGGCGATGAGTCGATTCGGAGAGTTGTATCGCAACGGCGGACGCGTCGACGGCAAGCAGGTATTAAGCGAGGGCTGGGTGAGGCAATCTCTTATGCCAATAACCCGTTCAGTTTTCTCTGGTCTCGCTTATGGTTATGGCTGGTTTTTAGGGGAAAGCAATGGTGTAGGCTATGCGCTTGCGCGCGGCTATGGCGGGCAGATTATCTGTATTATTCCAGAGCTCTTGCTAACCATTGCCATCACATCCGACCCAACACGCATAGCACGTAGCGCAGGTTATTTCGGAGATCTATTAGGCCTTATTGAGAACGATATCATTCCGGCTGCATAAATGTAATGGCTTACGTTCTGATTGGGTGGCTGCTGTCGGCGATGCAGCTGGTTTTCGATGCCATGCTGATTTACCCGCCCGGGTAAATCATCCTTTTTAGTTAAGCGCCAATTAGAAAAATAATAAAAGCAATCGTTCAGCAATACTTGTTGTAATCTAAATTAAATAGAACCGGTGTTTGCAACTATTGATTTTAAGCGGCTGCCTACTATCTACAAGTTACAAACACCGCAACTTTTCGAATGGCTAAAAGACCCCTAATGGAGAAAGGGCTTCCTCAAACAATACGATATTAACAACCTGTTGATCAGTGGGTTCATATTCAATCATTCCGTCCAAGCCGCCGTTAATTAAATTGCCCGACCCATCAAATGTAAATTCACGGGGTGGATTATTAGAGCTAGTAAGGGCGGTTACAACCACCACGCCATCGCCTGACAAGCTTGTTGTAAATACAAAGTTTCGGGTAGATACGCCATCAACTACTACGGTTGCTGAAATCGGTGTTGTGCAGTCAAATTGGAAAGTTGTTGTGCTTGAGGCTGAAGATTCGTTTCCTGGGAAACTGACTTCACTGACACCGGCTATGTCTGACCAGCTCACCGATAGTGGGGGAGGGCCTTGTTCTTGAACAACGCCGTTCACTATGGGATGAGCACTACGGCTGGAGATTAAGCCTAATTCGTTGTAGGTAAAGCGAAGTTCAGCTGAGAGTGTATCTAACTGTATTGCCGGGTTTCGTGACCGGCTGGATCTTACTATCGGTCTACCCAAATCGTCCAGTGTGTACGTAACCGTTGTATTGCCAGGGCCGAAAGTATTCGTCCGCCTAATGATAATTTCGCCTGCTTCAAAGTCGTGGGTAAATTCAGTGTTCTCGGTGATAGTGTCGCCAATAGTCTGGCCTGATATCGGGATAAAGCCGTTAAAATAAACTGATGGTGTTTCAATGTTATCGTTTAGAAAAGATCTGCTTTCGCAGGAGACACCGGCATTTTGTGGGTCAAATGCAGGGCTGGCCGGGTCTGTATTTATAACTGACTCTTGATCACCGGTACTGTCACTGCTGCCGCCACCACCAAAAAAACCAGCTTATAACGTTGATGGAGTGCATCCAGATGTCACTTTAACAAAGCGTGAAAAATTAGTACTGCAAGGTATTGCCAATAATAGTACTAGCCGGGAAATTGCAGAATCAATGCAGTTAAGTACTCGGACGGTGCAAAACCACAGAGCAAGAATCATACGAAAGCTAGGTCTTCAGGGCGCAAACTCGTTATATAGATTTGCTCTAGAGAACTTTGTGCAACATCAAGGTAGGCGATAATAAAGAGCTCAGCCGAAAAAGTTAAGTCCTGTTGGTTCATATTCACTTGTAGAAATGTCATTACCAAGCGAATGCGGCGGTTTAATTACCAAGCCATTATGCCGTAGCACGATACCAACATTTAAATAGTACTGCAATTCGAGCACGCTGATCGTAAATCGAGCTTCTGCAAAGCAGACATTCGCATAGTCAGCGATTGAAATTCAGATGTTGGCGACAATGCCCCTGAAACCGAAACAGGTGCCGTCAATCCTATCTATTCATTACTGATTTTCGGGTAGGTCCATCGTGCAAAATGGTGCCCGGTAAACTTAGAACTGTTTTCAGGCAGTTTTATAAGTTCATCCACCCAGGCAATAAACCCTGGAATAACACTTTTCGACATATGCTCTCTGGCATATAGTGACTTGTGAGAGTTTACTGCACCTGACAATATATTTATACATTCGTAGTCTTGCCAAGTAGCAGGAAAAAAATAGTGGCCAACAAAAAGGTTTGCATCGGGACGGTAGCGGAGTGTTATGGGAAGTTCAATACCGATATCTTCGCAAGCAGCTTGTAGCAGTGACGATTTTAAAGGATAGGTAAATCCTCTCGGCAACTTGTGTTTTGTGATTTCCATGTTATCCATCACACTCTAAGTGTTTGCGGTAATTTTACAACCAATTATTCTGCGTCAACTGACCATGCATGCTCACATATGCAACGGATTCTACGGCAGCTTTGAGCCGAGAATAGACGCTTCTCATAGCCGACTTTGCAACATAGTTGGAGTACGTCTAATGACCACTTAAGGCGCTATTCATGCGATGGCTGTTGTGTGTGTGACAATGGGAGCTTGTCTGGAAGTACTTACTATGCATTTTACGGTTCACTACTATTCTTACTAAACTGCAAGAGCCTCTCGTATAATTCTATCCATGTGTTGCAGATTTGTGCCACAACAGCCACCAAGAATATTGAAGTGTGGAAACACCTTACGCAAACCTCCCAACTGTACACCGAGCTCATAGGGGTCGCCTTCGTCGAGAGTCTCCGCTACATCTAGTTCTGCGTGACTACACCGCGATGCATTTGCCACTACACCTCTTAGTCTTTTCACCCAAGGCTCGGCTTTGAGTATCTTCTCGAAATGGTCTGGATGAGCGCAGTTAATAAGAAAATACATTGCAGCATTATCCGATTCAGAATCAACCTGCGCAATTGCATCGCACAATGTGACTCCAGTCGGCAACCGCCCATCCGTTTCCACGGTAAAGGAAATCGCTACAGGGATGTCGTGCCGTTTGGCGGCACGTACAATGCCGGATGCCTCTTCCGGATAGCACAGTGTGAAACCACTTACGAAATCCACTTCTGTATGCGAATAGATTTCGATTTGTTCCGAATGATATTCCTCCGCCTCTTCCGTTGTCATTTGCTCAGCAGGTGCATAACCGTCGCCTCTGGGGCCGACCTGACCACACAAAATTGTAGGATGATGCCCTTTCTCATCACGGACCTCTGAAATTAAGTTTACCGCTTCAATATTCAGCTTTTTTAATTCATCACCCGTAATGCCTAGCTCTGCACCGCGATCTTTGTTCGCAATCCATGTGACAGTATCTAGAATTAAACCTATTCCGTGGCTATGAGCCAAATCTACTAAGTTTCGATAATAGTCCCTAATCAATTCTTTGTGTTCTTCATTCTTAAGCAACGGATACGACGCGAACCCGGGTAGTTCTATTTGCTCTCTGTATAGAAGCTCTGTATCTAGACCCACATAACAAGTGAATAACTCTGAGCCCAGCAAAGGCAAGTTTTTTCTAAATCTGGCCATTTGATCTTTCCTTCATATATTCGAGTCAGGAAGTTAATTTTTCGCATAACAACAAAATCAGCGACAGTTGCGCTCAGTGTGCGTTCTGAGGTAATCAAGGTTGCGCGCTGAGCGCAACTGTTCGCTGCATTGACATGTTAGGTTTGCCATAGTCATCGAATCCATCCAACTGTTAATCCCAGAATAGTTGCTTTCGATCTGATATCCGACTCCATATCGAGCAAACCAGGCACAGCTTTAAGATGCGCGTGATTATTATCCAAAATCATAATGCTACTGTTACTCTCTGGAAGAATCGCTCTAATATGTTTGAGCAGTTGTTTTGATGAAGATACACTTCCGCGCACACACATCATATCGTTAAAATTTTGTTTACTGCTATTGTATTCAGTCCATTTTTGACCATGCTCGAATCCTAATGCAACTCGCGTAAGTCCTACATGCGTAAAGTAAACTCCTGATCCAATTCTTGATGTGCTTGTACCAAAATGTTCACCATGCTTTTTGATATGTGTTCTCGCTTCTTCCACTGCTTTTCTATCACGTTCTATAACTTTGGCTTTATGCTTTTTCAAGATTTCGATTATCGATTCTGAATTTTCAATCTCAAATTTTTTGAGATCAATTATCAACGAAGATAGGTCAATATCGGTAGATTTATCTTGATTCTCAATTGGCCAAATATCCAAGTGGATTTGCCTTAGGACATCTACATTAATAGGTACGCTATTGGTTAGGCTGTCAAGCGTATCAAGATAATTATCTCTATCAGTTAAAAAGCGCTCAAACTCCAAATCTACAGTTTCGAGTAATGCTGATATTCTATAAATAGATCTTCTTAATGTATCTGGCACACTCAATGAGTTTTTGTATTGCAGTTTGTGCTCAGCAGCAGCCCAAGTATGCTGTGACAGGGTACGAACTTGCACTTCAGCTTTATATTCTCCGTAATGCGATAAGGTTGGCACATCCTCCCAAGCGGAGGGCATTTTAATAATGTAGTGGAACGACTGATACCCGAATTGTTGGTCTTGTAGGCGCATTGAAGTATCTTCGCACTCCAAAACGTTAAATTGTTGCCTCAGGCATCCATCTACAACTTCAATATCTCGCATAAAGATCAAGATAAGTCTAAACCCAATCAAGTCATCAAGATCGAATACACTTTCCAGAGCTAAATCTTTTCTTTGTATTTTTTCAGCAATTGAACTCCATTCCTTTACCCTGTGCTCTAGTGGAACACCCAGAACAATCTGATTTTGATTGAGAACCGCTTTAATTTCTCTGGCGCAGGCTTCCATAAACCTGTTAGCTGTGTTAGCAAAGTCTCGGTACTCTGACTCGAGTGTTTCACTTGTCGACATCGCGTTGAATGCAATTTTTGACGCATGCTGCTTACAATACTCTGCGCTAGCAATGGCATTTCGACTACATTGCGATCCAGAGTTCGTTATTGCGATGCATTTCGTCATGGCTTTCCACTCCAGGAAACAGTTTATCGTATTAATGAACTGACGCGTCGTAAACACAAATACCAACTGTATTACTAGGAACAGGCAGCGTTAGATATATTGATCACCTATATTACTGTTACAAGACAACAATTAGTTTAGAAAACGTACCTTGGCATCTGTGTAATAAACCTAATGCCTAGCAAAGCGGCAATTGCAGCAGACTGCGGTTCTGGGCGAAGCCCAGGTTCGTGGGCTGATGCAAGTTGTCCGTCTGCTGCTTTTTGTATGATCGAAATATTCCATTTTTAGTTATTTCCATCAAGC
>CALHRQ010000278.1 GCA_938038175.1 uncultured Granulosicoccaceae bacterium
GGTGACCTGGTTTCCTGAATGGTTGAATGTGTCCAGATTACCTTATTTGTTAAGCGGTCTGTTAAGCAGTGGCTTAGGCGTTTTATTTGGTGCAACTGGACCATTGGTCATGTCAGCCCACCCAAAAGCAGACTGGAGCAAAGAGGAAATCGTCGGCAATCATGGTACTGCTATGGCATTTCAGCACGGTATCAAGGTCGTTGCCTATTTAGTCGCCGGTGTGCAGTTGCATGCCTATATTCCACACGTTGTGGTGTTGTTTGCAGGCGCCTGGTTAGGTACTTTTATAGGTACAAAAATACTCAAGCGTTTTACCGACTATCAGTTTAAGCACATGCTTAAGTGGGTCTTGACGTTGCTGGCAGTGCGTCTAATTGTAATCAATGGTTTGGTGCTGTTTTAGCTGTAGACTGTCCCGCGATGCGTGATCGGGACTGACCATCCAACCTGCGGTCACTGGATCTCCCGAGCAGTTGAACAGTTTAGTAGTGATGCCCAATTACCGTCACTGGTTGATCGTTAAAACAAATGTGCAGCATGTGCATCAATACGAAAGCTGGCTTGTTGCCCGACGCTTAAATCCACTTTGTTGGGTGTGGCAAATCTAAACGGTGTGTCGTTCTCGGTTACCAGTTCCAATACCGATTCTGTTCCTAATTGCTCCACTAGAGTCACGTTTCCCTTCAGTGCCCCATTGGAGTCTAGCGTTAAGTGCTGCGGTCGAATCCCCAGCTTTACAGTAGAACCGCTTTGTTTATTTGTGGTTACTAGTCGTACTCCGTCGATCTCGAGCCCTTCACCGCTGAAGCTCCCAATGTTGTTGTCGGTCTGTTTGAGTGAACCTTCAAAAAAATTCATTTTTGGCGAACCCAAAAAACCTGCAACGAATTCGTTAGCGGGATGCTCAAACAGTTCCATTGGAGCACCAACTTGCATCACCTCCCCATCTTTAAGCACAACAATCTTGTCTGCCAACGTCATCGCTTCGACTTGATCATGCGTCACATATATTGTAGTCGCATCAAGCTGTCTGTGAAGCTTTGAAATTTCGACGCGAGTATCGTGACGGAGTGCAGCATCAAGATTGGATAAGGGTTCGTCGAATAAAAACACATCGGGGTTACGCACAATAGCGCGACCAATAGCGACACGCTGGCGTTGTCCACCAGAGAGTGCGGCAGGGCGCCTGTCGAGTAAATGCTCCATTTGCAGAATCGTTGCGGCAGCCTCAACACGCTCACGAATCTCCTTTTTAGATTTTCCTTCGAGGTCCAGTGAAAACGCCATGTTGTGAAAAACTGTCATGTGCGGATACAGTGCGTATGATTGAAAAACCATGGCAATACCGCGCTTTGAAGGCGGTAGGTCAGTAACCGGTCGATCAGCAATATGAATATCTCCACTCGACAAGCTTTCAAGCCCGGAGATGAGTCTTAGTAGCGTCGATTTACCGCAGCCAGAGGGCCCAACAAATACAACGAACTCTCCGTTGTCTATGTGCAAGTCAACATCACGGATGACATGTGTTTTGCCAAAAGACTTGTTAACGCCCTTTAAAACGACCTGAGCCATTTAGACTTCCTCAAAAGTTGCTGCTAGCGATTCAAAATCAAAACTGCAGCGAAGCGTTTGTGATTCCGATATGCGATCAAAAACAATTTGAGATGCGCCACCTGTAATTTCTGTCATTGAGTTTGCATGCATAAGAGCAGATTGTTTTTTTCGCCAGCTTAAAAACGCTGCGAAGGCATTGTAAATGGAGTCTGGTTTTGCAGCTTCGTCAAGCGCGGCCCTTGACAAGTGCTGCTCTGAGACGGGAAGCCATGTTTTGTTGGCTTTTGAAAAATCACCATTGGACGCTTTACCACGCCATGCCATAGGCGTTCTGCATGTATCTCTACCCAGAAAGGTGGGGGCAAATTCAATGCCCCATGGATCTTGCATCAGCTCTATAGGGATGTCTCGAACATCTTGAAGTGCAAGTTCTTCACCCTGGTATATACAGGTGGAACCAATTAAACAGGACTCAAGTTTTAATAACAGTAGTTGCAGTGCTTGCTGCTGATCTTCCTTCAGGCCCAGTGGCGCTAACATTCTTGTGGCGCTGCGTGGCACATCGTGGTTGGAGAACGCAAAACTTAAGCGGCCAGTTCCGTTAAATGCACTAATGGCATTCGTGATGGCCTTTTTTATACCGTCGACATCCAGCCCATCCCATTCCAGAAGGTTAAAGTTGTAGGTCGCATGAAGGCGGCCAGGTGAAGTAAAGGTCTCGCTGGCTTTGATAGGGTCATCACCGTGTAGCTCTCCCATTAAGTAGCGATCATCGTATTGGTCTGCAACCGATCTGAATGATTCGCTAAAGGACTGAATTGCTGGTTGGTTGAGTTGCGCGCTATCGTGAAGTTGCATGAAAAAAGGTTGCTGTTCACGTGGCAGCTCTCCGAACTTGAACTCACGGTTGGCTTCGTTATTTCTATAAGGAGCTGTGTCTGCGTTAATTGTGTGCACAGCATCAAGTCTGAAGCCATCGACTCCGCGATCAAACCAAAAACGAGCAACGTCTCTATAAGCCTCTTGCACGTCCGGATTGGCGTGGTTCAAGTTAGGCTGACTTTCAAGAAAATTATGTAAGTAGTACTGTTGCCGAAAAGGCTCCCAAGTCCATGCAGAGCCGCCAAAAAAGGACAGCCAGTTAGTCGGTGGACTACCGTCTGGCTTGGGATCAACCCAATGAAACCAGTCTGCTTTATCGTTATCTCTGGACTGTCGGCTTTCTATAAACCATGCATGCTGATCAGAACAATGCGCAGGCACGATATCGAGCATGAGTTTCATATCAAGCTCATGTGTGCGTGCTAACAAACGATCAAAGTCATCCAGTGTGCCGTACTCCGGGTTTATATCGCGGTAGTCTGAAACATCATAACCGAAGTCTTTTTGCGGGCTCTTGAAAAAAGGGCTGATCCAGATTGCATCAACACCCAGGTTTGCGATGTATTCAAGGCGTGAGGTAATTCCAGGTAAATCACCAATACCATCGTCATTTGAATCTTGAAACGAACGCGGATAGATTTGATAGATAACCGCAGTTTCCCACCATTTTAATTGTTCTGTATTCGATGGCTTTGAAATCGACATAGTGTTGTTGTTCACATTATCCACCCTTAACCGAACCAGCTAACAGGCCACGTATGAAATAGCGTTGCATTGACAAAAAAACAATAAGCGGCACTATGATAGAAATAACCGCAGATGCGTTGAGTAAATGAAGTTGATCTTTAAAAGTACCTAATTGCTTTTGCAGGCGAATAGGGAATACCAGGTCTGTTGAATCTGCAGGACCAATATACAGAGCCACTATAAGATCGTTCCACACCCAGAGAAATTGAAAAATACTAAAGGAGGCTAATGCCGGTACTGAGAGTGGGATAATCATGCGAGTAAAAATTTGCAGATGACTTGCGCCATCCACGCGCGCACTTTCCAGTAACTCTTTTGGCAACCCGACTATATAGTTGCGTAACAGGTAAATGGCCAGAGGCAACCCAAATGCGGTGTGGGTAACCCAAAGGCTTGCAAAAGATTTAGACGCGACTTGACAAGATTTTGTTGCCTCACAGTCTGTCATCCAGGCGTTCAGTGATGTTGCCCAGGATGCAATGCCACTAAACCCTTGCAATACCGGCAAGAAGGCCAATTGTGTTGGAACAACCATTAAAGACACCACTAATACAAATAACCAATCACGTCCAGGGAAGCTCATCCAGGCAAACGCATACGCCGCAAAGGCTGCAATTGTGATCGGAATAATCGTGGCAGGTATGGTCACAATAAAAGAAGAGATGAGTGCGTTGGGTACATTTTTATTCTCAAACAAAACCTCGACATAGGCGTCAGTACCAAATACAGGGTTTTGGTCGATAAAAGTATCCAGATTTTTAGGCTTTGGAGCGGTGAGTTCGGGGAACGTCCAGGTGAAATCACCATTGGCCTGGAAGACGAATTCACCACCACGTACATCCATAACGTCACCAGCGAAAATCAACTTGCGAATCAGTTTGGTTTTTTCGCTATTGTCGGGATCTGGTACTCGGCCTTTGAACAGAATGGACTTTACAGCACCATCGACCTGGTAGCTATCACGCTCATCATTCAGCCTTTCAAATATATTGCCAGTAAG
>CALHRQ010000279.1 GCA_938038175.1 uncultured Granulosicoccaceae bacterium
AGATAAACTCCTGGCAAGATTAGGTGCTGCGAATGCAAGCGCTGCAAGGGTTGCGAACGACATAGAGATTGCTGATGGCAATAGCAGTAAATGCGGTGATGTTGAAACCGGCAAACCGCCGGCGAGTGTTCGAGATAAGACAAATGCGATCAACGCACCCAACAACGCGGCTATTGCACTGGTAAATGCGGCAACCAGTAACACTTCGATCACCATTACGCGTGTACGCCAACCATCTCGAGCACCTACGGCTGACAATGTCGCCAAGTCTTCGCGCCTTGCATGTAACCATGCCGCCACCCCATTAGCTACACCAAGCCCGCCTACCAATAGCGTGGCAACCGCGATTAATAACAGCACGGCGGCGACCTCGTTTAATCGCTCTGAAACGCGATCATTTCGTTGTTCAACGGTATTTATTTCAGCAGTGCTATCAGGAAAAGCGTTCCGCCATTCTTCTATAAAGCCATCAGTATCACCATGTATGCCCTTGTGTGGATCGATACCAGGGCCTTCAAGACGAATACGGTATTCGTAGTCCACCAGGCTTGATGGCGTAACAAGGCCCGTTGATTCGAGGGTTTTCTGAGACACCATGACTGGCGGCCCACGAACATCTGCACTAAATGCACGATCAGGCTGATTTTGTACAATCGCGCGGACAGTGATAAGGGTTTCGCCCACCGTAACAGAATCACCTAACCCTATTTGAAGATCACTAGCAAGTGCAGGGTCAATTGCAGCACCAAAATCCTCAGTCGCCTCCTGCAGAGTTATCGGTGGCTCCAACCGCACTGCTCCATATAATGGATACTGATCATCCACGCTTTGTAGTTCGATAACAGTGAAGTCATCATCTACTGTGCCTAACATCGTACGCAGCTCTGTCAATCTGGAAACCGTCCCCTGACCTGACAACCAGTCAAGTGCATCAGCTTCCAGTGGCTGACGCACGTCCAGCTCTACATCTCCTCCGAAGAGTTGGCGTTCTTCGTTAGCAATACCGTCTCGGATTAGTGCAAGCAATCCAGTACAGGCAGAAATCAGCAACACACCAAGAAACAAGCTGGTCGCCATTAGGTGAAGTGGACGCGAGCCCCTATTACCAAACAAGTCGCGCCATAAAAAAGCAAGCACTGAGACAGATCTCCTGTATATCGCATTAATTAAAGGAATTAAAACAGCGAGGTAATTATATTGGTTACCTTATATGACTTGTTCTGACTCAACAGATTGCAGGCGCCCCTGGTGAAGTCTAACCTGCCTTTGACAGCGCCCTGCCAAAGCCGGGTCGTGCGTAACAAGTAACAGCGTTGCATCATTCTCTTTATTTAGATTAAACAATAAATCAGCCACCGCATCGCCAGTCTGGTTATCCAGATTACCAGTTGGCTCATCGGCCACGATCAAGGCGGGTTTGTGTATGAGCGCACGCGCTATCGCAACGCGTTGGCGTTCACCACCAGACATGGCATTGGGATAGTGATGTACACGGTGCCCCAACCCCACACGATCAAGTAGTTCGGCAGCCTGTTTGCGTGCACCTTTTGAACCTGAGATATCCAACGGCAATGCCACATTCTCGCAAGCGGTGAGGCTGGGGATAAGGTGAAAACCCTGGAATACTATGCCAATTGAATTACGACGAATATCTGCACGAGCATCGCTGGATAAATCATGTAACTGTTTACCATCAAATACTACCGATCCACTGTCCGGTTTCTCCAAACCAGTTAACACCAAAAACAAAGATGTTTTACCTGAACCAGATGGCCCGACTATGGCAACGCTCTGTCCTTGAGCAACATCCAGTGATGCCCCGTTTAACACCGGGACTAATGAATCGCCAGCAGTGTAGGCGAGATTAACGTTGTCGAGAGTTATCATTCTTGGTAGTTTCTAACATTAAAAGATACCGTTATTGCTCAGATAATATAAAAATGAGCACCTAAACACTTGTTGCATTGTAGCAGTCACGGTGCCGCTATTGAAAAGTGCATCACATCCTCCCTTTCGCCTAAACCTGTATATAGAGCCACAGCAGGAACATCTTCATAATCGGCTTGAACAAATACTTCATAAGCGCCCAAGCTTGCTGCTATTGTTAACAAGGACTTGATTAAGGCGCATGCTATACCTTGCCTTCTGAAGGCTATGTCTACCGCAAGGTCATAAAGATACACTTCACTTCGTTCCTGCTCGAATTTTTCCAACTGATAGGCAACCAAGCCACCCACTACCTCTTCGTTAACACACACGACCAATGCCACGCATGTATCCTTTGACAATAAACGAGAAAGATATTCTTCACTCGGGGGCTTACTCACGTGCGTTTCAATATCATCAAAAGCACGTCCAAAACAACCTTGTAATTGACGCATTAGGGGCGCATCCCTACTCGACAGTCTTGTCACTTGCCAATCGTTAGTGTTTTTCATTTTCATCATCCAATCTACTCTCAAGCTTATGTAAATCAAGCTTGCATTGGTATACTCAGAATTTAAGTTTAGCGCTTTATTCGCTTGACCTACTGGCTTTTTTCTGTATACTCCGCTGCCATGCTATTAAACCTCATACAACTCAACGCGCTAGCCGCACAATTTTTCCTGGAACAGTCGGATAGGAAATGGTGTGCGTGGGTATAGTAATTTCTGTTTTTTATTGAAGTTATTAAGGCCCGCTCAACGCGGGCTTTTTTTTGCTTTGCATTTACACATTTTTGATTAGCCATAATTTAGATTAAGAAACCCGAAATGGACGCCATAGATAAAAGGGAAATGAGATGAATGATCAGAAGAAATACACCGGAAAAGACCTTATAAAAATGGGATGTGCTGAAGGCCCAGAGCTTGGTGCTGTACTGCGCATGATCAACGAGCGCGCGCATACTCATGAAGAAGTGCTGGCTGTGATCAAACAATTTGAGCCTGCACCCGTGCTGCATCAACATGATAAGGCAGCACCTTGCCAGTTCAATATTACGGCCGACAACGAGTTGGAAGAGAACAACGTTGCAGCTGTTCGCGCCACGATGGATGTTGTACTACGCACCCCGGTGGTTATCGAGGGTGCTGTCATGCCCGACGCCTGCCCCACTGGCTCTGTGGGAACAATCCCCGTGGGCGGCGTAGTGGCAGCACAAGATGCGATTATTCCAGGTATGCATTCAGCCGACATTTGTTGCTCCCTGATGGCAACCGTATTCGAAGATTCAACTCCTGCCGACGTATTGGAAGCGGCACATAAATCGACACATTTTGGATTTGGTGGACGCGAAGCAGAACGGCAAGTGCCATTGTCAGATGAACTAGCTGAGGCTGTGGATGCATTGCCATACCATGCACTGCGGGTGCCTGCGCGAACACATATGGGTACGCAGGGTGATGGCAATCATTTCCTGTATGTGGGGACTTTAGAGTCAACTGGAAAAACAGTGATGGTAACGCATCATGGTTCACGCGGCTTTGGTGCGCGGTTGTTTAAAGACGGTATGAAGATGGCGCTTAAATGGCGTGATAAATTATCGCCCTCAACCATTAACGCCAATGCCTGGATTCCGTTCGACAGTGATGACGGACGTGAGTACTGGAACGCCTTGCAAGTGGTTCGCGCATGGACCAAAGAAAACCATAACTGCTTGCATTCACTTACAGTGAATGCGGTTAAAGGCTCTGTGCATGATCGCTTTTGGAATGAGCATAACTTTGTCTTTCGCGAGGAAAAAGCCAATGGTGACAATGTGTTTTGGCATGCTAAGGGCGCAACCCCTATTCATAACGACTTTATGCCAGACACCTCAGGTGTACAAATTGTACCCCTGAATATGGCAGAACCCATTTTGTTTGTTAAGGGTGAGCGAAATGAAACCAACCGAGGATTCGCACCGCACGGCGCCGGCCGCAACATGAGCCGAACAGCTCATAAAAAAAAGTTGTCTGGTCGGACCGAGGCGGAAATACTCAAAGCGGAAACACAAGGGTTGGATGTGCGTTTCTATACAGGTGTGACTGATATTTCAGAACTACCCAGCGCCTACAAAAATGCTTCGAGCGTAATGGCTGATATGGAGCGGTTTGGTTTGGCCAAGGTAGTTGATCGTGTTTTGCCCTATGGCTCTATTATGGCTGGTGATGGCGGCCGAGATATGCCGTGGCGTAAAAAACGTAAAACCCAATCCCGTCAACGGAAGAATCAGCGACGAGACAAGAATGATCGGCTAGGACGTTAATACAGAAGGTTATCGTAGCTTGACGGTAACCTTCTCTTTAACTATCAGTCTTTTAAACAATCAATCACTGGCAAGCGCTTCCTGTATCGCTGTATAAGCAGGCTTTACATTATGGTTCTGATCAAGATAAAGCGGATTAAACTGCCTACGAAACGAATATCGGTCAGTGAACCCCCAGGTTTGCAAAACCGTGCAACGTGGCTGTGCCTTGCATGCTTCTATCACTTGCGCATACACATCAGCCTGAATAGCCTCAGAACTGCCTTCCGCTATTGAGACGTCCAACTCCGTTATATGAATATCAAGATCGCGCTCAGCCATAGTAGCTATATTGGCTGCAAATTCATCAAACTGATCAAAACTTGAAAAGAGGTGCATCTGAAATCCAATGGCATCAATCGGCACCTCACGTTCCAGCAAGCGATCTACCAGCTCAAGAAAACCATCAAACTTTGGCCCGGCAAAGCCGATATCAAATTCGTTTAATACTAATACAGCGTCCGGCTCAAGCTCGCGCGCCTGCCGAAAAGCGGTATCGATATAGCTCTCACCCATGGCTTCATACCAGATGGACTCACGTAATTCTCCACCAGCATCATCCATTGGCTCGTTAACCACATCCCAGAATTCTACTCGGTCACCGTAGCGATTCATGACTCGGCTTATAAATTCTCGCATGTGGATTTCGCGATCTTCAACAGCAGTCTGCTCTATCCATGCAGGTAAGCTACTGTGCCACACCAAGGGATGACCACGCACACTCATACCATTCATTTGCGCAAACAACATCAGCGTATCCATATCACCAAATGTGAAACTCCCCGGAAATGGATTGATAGCATCCCATTTCATGGAACTCTCTGGTGTCATTACCGAGAATTCAGAAGAAAAAAACGATTCGTACAAACCACCATCACCCTGAAGATAGAAAACTGGCGATATGGCACTACCAAACCGAACATTACCGCCCGCAATAGCGGCGTCTCGCAAGCGTTCGCCCTCACGTTCAAAGTCGGCTGCAGGCCTGACATTTAAGGTGATTTGTTCTGTACCTGTTAGCGATGCATCTATCTCATCACGTACAAGCACATCGATAAGTACAGTGCCAACAGTATCGGGTACATAGCGTATCCATTGTATCTCCGGATCGCGATCATCAGGTATAAGCGATACACCAGCTGGTGGATTGACCAGCTCAACCGTTGGTGTTGTGTTGTTACGATCAAAGCCATATATAAAAACAACAGCGGGATCGCCAACACGAATGGTGTAGTTGTTATTGATGGTTTGAACAACTGGTGCAACGTTTGGCACGGCGCTCGGGTCTGTTGGTTCATCCACCGCTATTAATACTGTTTGCGAACTGCGGTAAGCTGGGACCGCAGGGTCAACAGCGACAATCGTTAAATCAGTAATACCAATATCCGATTGTAGAGGTTGCCATCTGAAGGTCCGAGTGCCATCAAAGTTGTCTGTGAACGTAGCCCCTTCCGGAATACCCTGCGAAAATAAACCAGGCAATTCTCCCTCTGGATCTTGCGGTGCATACAGTATTTCTAACACATCACCTGCGGCAACTCGCACATTCTGCAGGCCTTCAAAAAAAGGTGCTCCGTTTTCGTCAGGATCAACCCCTTCGGGTAAGGTAATAACAGGATCAGGTATTCCTTCTGCAAAATCTTCTTCTGTTAGTTGTTCTACTTTAACTACGGGGACACGGCTATTTGCCTCACGTAAAACCTGAAAGCTTGTAATAGTGTTTAGTCGAGCATCCTGCGGCACTGGCTCATCATCTTCCGATGGGCCTTGCGTTAATGGTGGGTTCGGCAATGGGCTTAGCGCTGTTGATGTTTCGGTGCTGTCCATTGGACTCCCTGAATTATCAGGATCAACCGGACCGATTGGCTCTGCTGGCTCTACTGACTCTATTGGCTCAACCTCTTCACCATTGCCGGGTGAAGATGGTGTATTGCCTAAATCTGAGTTATCGACCGAAATAACGACGTTGGCAGGCTCATCACTGCTGCCACTACAGGCAGACAGTAACCCCAGGGATATGATTACAGCTATGGATAATCTGATTGATGCCATTTTATGCTCAAAGGGCTTTGCTTAGGCCCAAGGTTACGCTCTAAAGTACTGTGTACTGACCCGAACCAGCCCGGATAGTTTATTTATAGATCTATGCATAAATGTAATTTAGTCGCTTTTCTCATTATCACAATAAAAATGATGTATCAGCCGGAACTCTGCTGAGCACAGTTTTCAGCAATCATCGAGATCATTTCGAAC
Source organism: uncultured Granulosicoccaceae bacterium (assembly GCA_938038175.1). Lineage (GTDB taxonomy): Bacteria > Pseudomonadota > Gammaproteobacteria > Granulosicoccales > Granulosicoccaceae > Granulosicoccus. Next base: position 6,521 of record CALHRQ010000279.1, read on the forward strand.
ATGACAGCGCCTGCTGTCAGTGCCGTGATCTGGTTAGGGTTGTCCTTGGTCGGCATCATACAAACAATATCACCGCCAACGATATTCATGCCACGAACACTTTGCAGTAGCCCTACCGCCTCATCAATATCAAAACCTTTCTCACCGGCCTCTATATTCGAAACCCCAGGTGCAATCGTTGGATCAAGACAATCCAGGTCAAATGTAATGTATACCGGCCGGCCGGCCAGCACCTCTTTAATCTGAGCGATGACAGCCGCCGCACCTCGTTTACGGTATTCCTTCATTGTGACAACGTTATAGCCGTACTCATAAGAAGGCTCTAACCAGTCAAGTGTTCGCGCATGGCCACGCAGCCCAATTTGCATTGAATGTGAGGGGTCAACCAGGCCTTCATCAGCTAAATAAGCACCCCAGTGCGCAGCAGATTTTTTGGCACCGAGGAAATGATCAACTTTTGTGAACACATCTGTGTGCGCATCAAGATGTAAAAAGCAGACAGGCTCGCCGTTGGTAATTTTACCTTTTCCAAGTGCCTGCACAATGCCCCCGGTGATGGAGTGATCCCCACCAATTGAGACAGGCCGCACACCACAACTATCGATTGGCTGATAGAAGTTGGTAATTTGCTCAATACAATCTTCATTATCGTTTGCGCGAGGGAAAGGCACATCCCCAACATCGACAACCGAAGCCACAGTCCATGGATCTATTTGAAAATCACTGTGCATACGGCGTTGAACAGCTGAAACATTCCTTAAAGCACGTGGCCCTAAGTGTTGATCTCGCTCGGTGGTACCGTTGCCGGTGGAGTGTGGCACACCAACCAAAGCAATATCATGACCTTCCGGGCCTTCATGTAGGCAGCGGAACAAGGTAGGCACACCCCACCAGTAAAGATTGCTCATCATGGAATTTAAGTGTGGGTCAGACATTAGCGTGGCATTTCCAGGGAGTCCAAGAGTTGAGCGGTATTTTACGTTACTCTATTGCACGAATAAATATA
>CALHRQ010000280.1 GCA_938038175.1 uncultured Granulosicoccaceae bacterium
CAGACGAGTCAAACGCCAGCAAAAGGCCGCCGCACGAACAAGCGCTGCCGCCTAGCAGAGGAGCAGGCAACGCTGGCTGAACAGTGGGAGTAAATCGAAGGCAATGCCAAAGGTCTGAAACAGACCTTTGCAAAACGTCGCAGGCAATACCGGACGCCGTAACCAAAAAAAGAAAAGATGGCGTCCCCTAGGGGACTCGAACCCCTGTTACCGCCGTGAAAGGGCGGTGTCCTAGGCCACTAGACGAAGGGGACGTGGTATTTATCACCGGGTAGAGCCCGGCGCCTTCGAGCCGAGAATTATACCCGAAGATAATTCACTATTGTTGAGTGATAACGCTTTTTTTGTTCTTTTAGCTGTGACAAGCAAACTAAGTGTGGGGTGCCCGCGACTTTAGCGACCAAAACCCTAAGCTAACACCACTTAGGCGGCAGACCCACCATCTGGATTATCATCATCGCCCACAACATCTTCCGCGTGTAAGCTGCAAACCTGATTTCGGCCCGCTTTCATAGCCTGACCCAAAGCATCACGCGCTCGATCGACCAGATCCATTGCCGAATCTTCATTGCATAATTCACTGATACCCGCGCTCGCGGTAAGCACGAATTGGACATTATCAAAACTGACCGCCCTGCCCACACCACGACGCAAACGATCGGCCAATGCCAATGCACCCTGCTCATCCGTGTGATTTAGCACAATAAGAAATTCATCTAACTCGGTTCTAAAAATCATATCGCTTTGGCGAAGATGGCTGGATAAGGTATTGGCGACTGACTGCCAAGCTTGTTGCTCAATCTTTGAGCCGTGCACTTCACTGATGGTGTCCAGGTTATCCACACTCATCATCATCACACTCATCGGTTGTTCTGCTCTTCTGGCAAGACGAATTTCTCTTGGCAACTGTTTCTCCAGAGCAAGCTGATTATGCACACCCGACACGCCATCAGTCATGTCTTGCAACAAGGCCATATAGTGCTCAAGCGCATTATCCAATGGGTATATGAGGCTTTCTGCCAATCGCTGCGCCTCACGTTGTTCACGAGGCGAGAATGCTTTACTGCGCATGAATACGACTTTTCCCAGTTCGCGCTCGCCCAATCGCAGGCCAAACTGCTCGCGGTGCTGCCGCATTTCACCCAGAAAAAGATTTTTGCCGCGTTGAGCGCTTTGATAACTGATGCCATCAAACTTGAGAAAGCTTTGTGCTTCGCTCATAAAACTCTCAAACAAAAGCTCCAGATCGAGCTTGCGATGCAATAAGGCGTGGAATTCGAGTTGGCGCAGCTGTAGATCGAGCCGCTGCTCTTTGACAGCCGCAAAAGGCGTTACAACTGAGTTTTCTGCAAAGACGGTAGCCATGAACACCTCGATAAGTGATTAGATCACCACTGTGCAAGCGGTGTTCCAACGATTCAGTTTTCGCTGAATTGGACGCTTTGCATTAACTGATCATCACGTTAGAAAATGAGATTTCGGGAAAAAAGGGAAAAATTGAACAAAAACGCGCTAAAAATCTGCGCTTGCAGGGACGATACCCAGATTTTAAAAATCCACGCGCAAGTTGGATACCGTCAGCAATTGAATCCATGCGTAACGTATTTCAGCCAGACCCGACTGACTCATACCAGCAACCTGGATGAGGTATCTAAAGACCTCCAGTCGTATTCAAGTACATCACAATACACAACGCACCGAGGGTAATGCCGAGTAACGACCAGGGTAATGCCTTGTTGCTTTCTGTGGGTATCGCATCAGGTTGCCAGTCATCACGAATTTGCTCTGACATCTTATCTGGCTCAGTCCGGCGCTCTAAATCAACAGCGCTCTTACTCAAACGAGGATCTTCGCGACGACGAGCATCAACAAACCGTTGCCAGCCCTGATCCGAACCAAGATCCAATAACTCTTCTGGTATCAGTTCTGGAACTTGCGTAACAGGCTCCCACAACTCTCCATCACGACTGACTCGATCCGTGTTACGAACACGACCCAGAAGCAAATACCGCCCAACCTCGTCTGTCGAGTAGGGCCCTTGCACTCGGGCGCCCTTTTGTACATACCATTGCTGTTCGTCGGTTACCATAGGAATAAACTATCGCTGTGTCCATTCGGCCAAGCGAGCCTTAAGACGCACTAATGCCTGACCATGAATCTGGCACACACGAGATTCACTAACACCAAGAATTTCACCGATTTCGCGCAAATTTAAATCTTCATCGTAGTAGAGCGACATCACCAGGCTTTCACGTTCAGGCAAGTTTTTAATCGCTTCACCCAGGGCGTCACGAAAAGACAAATATTCGATCTGCTCACCTGGCGTAATTTCAGCGCTTTGTGGCAAAGCAATCGTCTCGCCTGTGTTTTCATCTGGTTGATCAAAGCTGAAGATATGGGCAGCCGAACTCTCCGTCAAAATCAGATGATAGGCACGCAAATCAAGACCCAATAGCTCAGCGACTTCTCTGTCCTTGGCATCTCGACCTGTAGATTGTTCAAGGTTGCGAAGCACTTCAGCAGCTTCACGAGATTTTCGGTGCACTGAACGCGGGGTCCAGTCTGAACGACGAATCTCATCGAGCATTGCACCTCGCACACGAATACCGGCATAAGTTTCAAAGCTTGCACCTTGTGATGGATCATAGTGGCGTGAAGCTTCGAGCAGACCGATCATGCCAGCTTGAATTAAATCTTCGGCCTGCACACTCGGTGGCAGGCGGTTCATCAAGTGAAAAGCGATTCGCTTAACAAGATTTGCATTGGCAGCAACCAACCCATCCGGGTCTACGGTTTCTACCTCGTTATACATAGCGTGTGCGTTCATTATGTTTTACGTCTCACCGTTTTTCACCGGCGGTTTGTAGCAACCGCTCTACGAAGAATTCCACATGCCCCCCCGGGCTTTGTGGTCGTGGCCATTTGTCCACTCTCGCGGCCAGCTTCTTAAGAGCCATTGCCGCTGCAGACCTTGGATACGCCTGTACCACCACCTGCTGTTCTTTCACTGCCTGACGCAGTTGCCTGTCGTACGGAATCGACCCACAGTAGTCGAGCAGTACATCGTCAAGTTCTCTCTCGGTACGCTTTGTGAGCTTCGAGTACAGATCCAATCCTTGCTGTGAAGATTCAATCTGATTTGCCATAACGCGAAACCGTCGAACTCCTGCGAGTTTGTTCAACACCTTTATCGTTGATAATGCATCCTGCAATGCTGTTGGCTCATCGCACACCACCAACACAACTTCACGAGCGGCTCGGCTGTAGTGCAAAACACTGTCTGACAAGCCCGAAGCGCTATCTATGATCATAGTGTCGGCATCTATCCCCAATTCACTGAACAGTCCTGTCAGGCTGGCATGCTGGATTTGTGACATACGTGCCATTTCCATGACACCATTGGACCCGGGCACGACTTTTATCCCACCTGGACCATCCAGTAACACGTCATTCAACGATTTCTCACCAGACATCACATGCGATAAGTTAAAGCGCGGTGACAGCCTCATGAGGCAATCCAGATTGCCCTTTGAAAAATCAGTGTCAAAAAGCAATACCTGACGACCCAAAGCACTTAATCCCACTGCCAAATTCAAGGCGATATTTGATTTGCCCACACCACCCTTTCCACTGATAACAGCAATGGTTTGCACGGGGAGCAAAGTCCTCTGAATTTGCAAGGCCGCACTGTTCATCTTTGGATACAAACGGGAGAAAATAATGATTTGATCTGAACTAACAAAACTATCCTCAACTCAATCAATGCATGGGTGTCTCTAAAACCACCCAACTCACTTCATTGTGATTTAGCAAAATTTTGCAAGCATCGAACCACTGGACAGAGCCAACCCCTTATTAATGCTGGGTTTACGGGATGAAGATCAGAATTGGGAGATGCACCTCAGTTTGCTACCGTGGTGCAGAATTGTTCAGATAATTGGCATGTGAATCAGGCCAGATTTTTCGGCTTTAAGCTAAGCCTGATAACTGCATAAGGCTCGGACGATCAGAGGATCGAGTCCATACGCCGTACTATGCTTAAAACTCTGACGCTAATAACACACAGTGTTGGGCAACACTGTGTGTACTGTGCAGCGGATGGAGGACTATGAAACTTCTTCTGGTCGCTGAATATTGTATTTGCGCATTTTCTCAACCAACGTTGTTCTGCGGATTTTCAGCCTGTTTGCAGCGTGTGCAACAACCCCTGAACATTCATCTAATGCTTGCTCAATAAGGCTGATCTCTATTTCAGTCAGGTGCTGTTTCAGATCAATCCCATCACGTGGTAAGCGGGGTTTATTGTTTAAAGGCATAGGCGGCATGCCCTGTACTAATTCTGCAGCCTCAGCGGTGCCCGCCTCTGCCACGTCGCCGGATACGTCATTGGTCTCGGATTCCCGCCCATTAAGCGTAAGCTTCGGCGCAAGATCATCTACATCAACGACACCATATGGGTGCAATATCGTTAGCCGCTCCATGAGGTTGGCAAGTTCACGCACGTTACCCGGCCATTCATAATTGCACAGCGCCATCATGGCTGCAGGCGTTAGACGTACAGATGACTTTTTCTCGTGTTCTAGTCGAGTTATAAGCTCATTGACCAATAGAGGCAAGTCTTCCGAACGGCTATTGAGAGGGGGCATTTCAATTGGGAATACATTAAGCCTATAGTACAAATCCTCCCTAAAACGCCCATCTTCGATCAGTTGTTCCAGGTTGCGATGAGTCGCTGCAACAATGCGCACATCACTCTTGATACTCTTATTACTACCCACTCGCTCAAACGAGCGTTCCTGAATTACCCGCAGTAGCTTTACCTGCATGGTCAATGGCATATCACCAATTTCGTCCAGGAAAATAGTACCGCCCTCAGCAAGTTCAAAGCGTCCTTCGCGGGAGCCTACCGCACCAGTAAAAGAGCCCTTTTCATGTCCGAATAGCTCACTTTCAAGTAGCTCACTGGGTATCGCACCACAATTAATCGGTACAAATGGCTTGTTACGTCGGTTGGAGTAGTAATGAATGTTACGGGCGACAACTTCTTTGCCAGTACCTGACTCTCCAAGAATCAGTACAGTAGCCTCTGTTGGTGCGACCTGATCGATCATCTTGCGCACCCGCACAATTGCCCGACTGTTGCCTACAAGGCTTCGAAACAGTTCAGGATTTTGGGTGCCCTCTTTAGGCGGTGCAGTATTGGCAGAGCCACGAACAGCAGCGACATGCAACAAATCAGACAGCACGCCATAACGAACGTTATCTTTAAGACAGCCAATAAAATTGGTTTCTATTTCCTGCTGACTCATATCTGCAGGCTGAGCACCGATCATTAAGACCAATGGCGGACATTTCTCATGCTTTTCCTTTAGCTTGGACGCCCAGTCAGCTATCCCATGGAAATTTGCTACCAGAATAACCTGGTACTCCCCTAAATCACCCAGATTGTCGAGTAATTCATGTGAACTCAATACCTTAGCTTCGTGATCAATAAATTCAAGCTGATGTGTCAGGCGCAGTGTATTCTCAGCATCCGCATCTACGATCAACACTCTCTTAGCTACTTTTTTGGCGCTCATTTCCACTCTCTTGCGATACTAGTGACATTCTTGAATGTGTTCTCCATCACTAAAGGATAGAAGATGATCTGAATAAGACAAAGAATTGACGACAACTATTTTCTTGCGAAGAAGCAACTCTGCTGAATTTTACAGCCAATTTGCACCTTTTTCAGACGGCTTATACAAAACAGCACTGCTAATCCAGGTGTGTTTGTGAACCATACAGCTGTTGGATCAAATTTAAGTTACATTTGTTTATAAACGGGCCGATCCAGTCTTTGTCTGCATTGATGGCTTTGTTATCTCGCCCAATTCAGCTGCTGTGTAAATGTTGAAGCCAGTAGCCGGGTGATATCTCAGGATTAGCCAACAACTGCTCGCAAACGGAACAAGTACGTAATACAATAATTATAAGAAGCATCCAACGCTAGCCGCAGCACGCTGTGGCAGGGTATGGGTTACGAAGAGGAAGATTCAAATGGCCGTGAATAGTGTGCGCATTATTAACAACGTTACAGATCTCAACGAAGTTCGACAGACAAGAGCCCGCTCTAATTCTGTTACTCCGGAAACTCCAAAAGCAAATGTAACTCCCCTTAAATCAAACAATGGACACGGCAACCGCCGCTTTGATCAGGCAAAAGTTGATCGAATCAAAGCGGAAATAGCAGCAGGCGAATATGTAATTGACCCACAGCGTGTTGCAGATAAATTTATCGAGCACGAGCGCAATCAATAGATTGCAACAGATATGGATCGAGAATAACTGCGCTGCAGGCTTAGGCATGCATGATCATTGATGGGCCGAATTGGCATTAATTGATCAGCAGCTAAAACAAAAGCCTGCAGCCGCAATCACTTTATTTACTAAACACTGATATCCACCACAGTAGCACCCTCCGCACTCAAAGCGGTAAAAGCGGTAAACCGACAATATGGATTCGCCTGGCTACTGTTGAAAGTCCCGAAATAGCCCAGCATGACGGCACTGGATATTGACTTTTTTATAGTCATTTTTTCAGTTCCATTTGGGTAGAAGTGCTGCCCGTTTGGTTAGTAGATCTGC
>CALHRQ010000281.1 GCA_938038175.1 uncultured Granulosicoccaceae bacterium
GAGATATGACATGACAGAGTTAAAGCAATACCACATGCTTATCAATGGCGAATGGGTGGATTCTTCCGACAAAAAACGCTTTGAGAGTATTGAACCGAACACAGGTAAAAACTGGGCCAGTGTGCCAGAAGCCACCGAAAAAGATGTCAACGCAGCCGTCTCAGCAGCAGCGGAGGCCCTGCACGGCCCCTGGGGTGAATTAACCCCTACCCAACGTGGCAAGTGCCTGCATAAGCTCGGTGATTTACTGGCAGAAAATTCCGAAAAGCTTGGCCGTATCGAAACACAGGATACCGGCAAAATGTATAAAGAGACGGCGTGGCAATCTACATACATAGCAGAGTATCTGCATTTCTTTGCTGGTGCTGCGGATAAAATAAGCGGTGACACTCTACCCATCGACAAGCCTGACATGTTCGTGTTCACTGACCGGGAACCACTAGGTGTTGTTGCGGCAGTTATTCCTTGGAATTCGCAAATGTTTTTGACTGCTACTAAGGTGGGGCCAGCTCTCGCAGCCGGAAATACGATCGTTTTAAAAGCTTCAGAACAGGCGTCAGCACCACTACTTGAATTTGGCAAACTGGTAGAACAGGCCGGTATTCCACCGGGCGTAGTAAACATCCTGACAGGCCATGCAGAACCTTGCGGACGGGCATTAACATCCCACCCGAATGTTTCCCGAGTGGCCTTCACCGGTGGTCCTGATGCTGCACGCCATGTTGTTCGCAATTCAGCAGAAAATTTTGCCGATGTCTCATTGGAGCTTGGTGGTAAATCTCCGTTTATAGTTTTTGATGATGCAAACCTCGATAGTGCAGTTAATGGTTCTGTTGCCGGGATTTTTGCCGCCAGTGGTCAAAGCTGTGTGGCAGGGTCCAGATTGTTTCTGCATGAAGATATTGCCGATGTATTTTTAGAAAAGATGGTGGCTATTGCCAGCAACATTCGTATTGGTGACCCGCAAAAAGATGAAACAGAAATGGGGCCACTTTGTACAGCAGCACAACTTGACCACATTCAAACTCAAGTGTCGCTCGCAAAGAGTGAAGGTGGCAGCGTATTAACAGGTGGTAAACAACCCGCACAAAAAGGCTTATTTTACGAACCTACTATTATCAGTTGCCCAACGACCGATATGACGATTCTCGACACCGAACTGTTTGGACCGGTACTGGCTGTGCAACGCTTTAAAACAGAAGACGACGTTGTTGCCATGGCAAACAGCAGCAAACACGGATTGGCAGCGGGCATTTTCACGAAAGACAGTGCACGTTCCATTCGAATGTCAAAACGAATCAAAGCAGGCATTATCTGGGTCAATACGTATCGCGTTATTTCACCCATCGCAGAGTTCGGTGGTATTAAAAACAGTGGCCATGGCAGAGAAGCCGGCTTTCAGGCCATTTACGATTATACCCGTCCCAAAACGGTGTGGATTAACTTGTCTGACGAACCCATCGCCAACCCATTCAAGCCACTTTAAATTTTCTCCAGGAGCTTAACCATGAAATTTCATATCGCCATTAACCTGGAACGTATGGATGCCACAACAAACATGCTTGAAGTGCGTGACCATGTTATCGACATGGTCAAAATGGCTGACAAAGCAGGGTTTGAAATTGCCTGGGCAGCTGAGCACCATGCACTTGAAATGACAATTGCACCAAACCCTTTTCAATTGCTAACCTGGTGGGCTGATCACACCGACAATATACGCCTGGGATGCGGTGTAGCCAATGCATCTTATTGGCACCCCATCAATATTGCTGGTGAGGCTGCCATGCTTGATCTGCTTTCAAATGGCAGGCTTGAAATGGGCCTTGGATCGGGCGCCTATCAACGCGAATTTGATCGCATGAAGCCGGGTCTGCAACAACCCGACTCCTGGCGCTACATGCAAGAGATGTTGCCGCTGGTACGCAAACTATGGCAAGGCGATGTAGAACACAACGGCGAATACTGGCAGTTCCCAAGTTCGACCTCTTGCCCTAAACCACTTCAAAAAGAGGTGCCGATGTGGGTTGCCGCCCGATCACCAATTACCTTTGATTACGCCGTAGCAAACGATTGCAATATTATGTGCTGGCCACTCACACTACCCTTTAGCGAAGCGGAAAAATACCGTGGACAACTTGATGATGCAATTGAAAAAGCCGGTGCTTGGAACGGTACGTTTGCGCTTATGCGCCACACGTCTGTTTACGAAACCGAAGACGATCGTAGCGCCTCAATTGATGCTGTTCGCAATGTACTTGGTAAGTTTGGCAATCTTATGATGAAAAAAGGCGCTGTGGTTAATGGCTTCCCTGACAGCATTCCACTGGAAGACCTTGATGGTAACGTACGTGTGGAACCTAACATGCTGGAAGAGAATCTGATGTTTGGCAGCCCGGATACGGTGATCAAAAAAATACAACAATACGAATCAATGGGGGTGGATTCATTTATTTATTATGCTTCTATGGGGCTTGATATGGGATTACAAAAACGCTCTCTAAAATCATTTATTGATAAGGTGATGCCCACTTTTGCCTAAATAAATATTACAGCATTATCCAGTACCATTTATTCAATACGTTAAAATTACGCACTTGCTTGTCACGCTTGCCGCAGCGCAACACCGCCCGCGTTTAACCGGAAAATATAAAACATGGCAGTAGAAATACGCAGAACCTTACTCAACATCCAAACAACTCTTAATGAAGGTGGCAAAGTTATCGACACGCCAACCAAACTGGTTTCCTCATTGGCGATTATTAAAAATCCCTGGTATGGGCGCGGATATGTTGAAGACTTAAAACCAGAAATACGTGAAGCAGGACCAATACTGGGCAAACTGCTCACCGATATGATTCTTGATGTCACAGGTGAGACACTTGAAGGTTATGGAAAATCTTCAGTCGTTGGTATGGGTGGTGAACTTGAACACGCACAAGCGATGACCCATACACTGTGGTTTGGTAATCAGTATCGTGAAGCCGTTGGCGCGAAAACCTACCTTGCGTTTGCCAATACCAGAGGAGCTGCTGGTACTTCAGTTGTCATACCATTAATGGATAAACATGACGCTGGCAGGCGTTCACACTATCAAACCATTCATATGCAAGTGCCCGATGCGCCAGCAGAGGATGAAATCATTGTGGCACTGGGTGCATCTGTTGGCGGCCACCCGAACCATCGCATAGGTAACCGCTATGAAGATTTAAAAGAGATGGGTGCTGATCTGGACAATCCAGCTGGTGTTTAAAAGCAGCTAAGCTGCCAACTGAAACGTCAATATCACTATTTAGGTGAGTATCAAGCGAGTTACAGATTGTTCTAGATGAATACATACAGAGAAAATCTCAAGTGGGGCGAATATTGTGCAAAGTGAATTCGCACCTGACGGTACAGCGTTCGATATCAGCGGACAGCATGATGCACCTGTATTGGTGTTAATCCATGGGCTTGGCTTAAGTCGAGAAATTTGGCGTCCACACCTTGTCGATTTTCAAAAGCATTATCAAGTCATCACTTATGACTTGTTCGGACATGGTAAGAGTGCAGCAGCACCCGAAACGACAACGCTTTCTCTGTATGCAAAACAACTGGCCGATTTACTGGATCATATCCGTTGCCCAAGCGCATCGATTATCGGCTTTTCTATTGGCGGCATGATTAACCGTCGCTTTGCCATGAACTATCCGAACAAGACGACAACACTGGTTATACTTAATTCACCACATGATCGTGGAGATGAACTGCAACAGCAGGTTGAAGCACGCGCTGCCAAGGTACGTGAGCAAGGTGCTATGGCTACATTGGACGATGCCTTGAAGCGATGGTTCACTGCAGACTATCTGGAAAACGGCAACGGAGTTAACGCTGTAAAAAAATGGCGTCAGCAGGTAGATGCAGAAAGCTACGCACAAGCAGCCTGGGTATTAGCCAACGGTGTGAGGGAGCTGATCAAACCCAAGCCAGCTATCACACATCGCTCTCTTGTGATGACTTGTGAAAACGACACTGGCAGTACACCCGCAATGAGCCATGCCATTGCCACAGAGTTAAACGCAGATAGCACTGTCATAATACCTCGGCTTCAGCACCTTGGGTTAATTCAGGAACCCCAGAGCTTTACGCAACCCATACTGCATTTTTTGGATGGAATTTTAAAATGACTACACCTATGTCAGGCGGACAGGCAGCTATTGCAGCACTTGAAGCAGAGGACACACGCTTTGTATTCGGTCTTATTGGATCAGCTACCATGGAGATGTTTGATGCACTTTATAATGCATCTGATATTCGTTTTATTGGTGTACACGATGAACGCACTGGTGCGCATATGGCCGATGGCTATGCGCGAGCATCTGGCAAAGCAGGTGTGGTTTTAGCAGGCCAGAACGGGCCAGGTGCAACCAACCTTGTAACCGGGTTATCACAAGCGAAAGCTGCCTTTTCACCTGTCGTGTCCATTGCCGGAGCGTTAGCTTCAGGCCATGTGTACCGAGATGCGTTTCAGGAAGTTGATCAGCAATCGGTGTTTACACCAGTCACAAAAAAAACCTGGACAGCACCTTCAACGGATCGTGTGCCAGAGCTTTTTCGCGAAGCGTTCAGAACAGCACTATCACCTCGTCAGGGTCCTGTGCAGCTGAATTTACCACGCGATGTACTCTCAGGCACACACGATTTTGAAGCACTACCCTCTCCTGCCCACTACCGCAATCACTCCTTGCCAGCTGCACACCCAGAGCAGATAAAGCAGGCAGCAAGTTTATTGGCTGCAGCGAAACAGCCCGTCATTATTGTTGGTGGTGGTATAAAAAATACTGTGGGCGATGCAGCGGCAATAACTTTAGCGACCACTTTAAACTGCCCAATGGTGACCTCACCCGGACATGGTGATGCAATCAGTTTTGGACATGAGCTTAATGCAGGCCAAATGGGGCCACGTGGTAACCCGGTCGCATCAAGGCTCGTTAAAGAGGCTGATGTGATACTGGCCCTGGGTACACGGCTTGGTTTCAATTCAACTTTTTATAGTTATGACAACATCAATCGGTTTGCAAAGATAATCCAGATAGAAATTGAACCGACTGCTATCGGTCGTTTTTTTCCAGTGGAAGTGGGTATCTGGTCTGATGCGCCAACAGCTGCAGAGCAACTAAGCAATGCCATAAAACACATTGAAAAACGTGCCAGTGCCGAGCAGTGGACCAACGCCTTTCAGAAAGAACGTGCTGCTTATTTAATGCAGCGTGACAAAGACGCCATCATGACGCATCCCACTC
>CALHRQ010000282.1 GCA_938038175.1 uncultured Granulosicoccaceae bacterium
TGGCGCTCTTCCATGGCCTCCAATAAAGCGCTTTGAGCTTTAGGTGGTGCGCGGTTTATTTCATCAGACAAAAGAACGCTGGTAAAAACGGGTCCGGGACGAAACTCGAATTGTTGAGATTGGGTGTCGAAAATTGAAACACCAATGATGTCAGCTGGCAGTAAATCGCTAGTGAACTGAACTCGATTCCAGGGCAAAGCGAAGGACGCACTTAAGGCCTGTGCAAGGGTTGTTTTGCCCGTACCCGGTACGTCTTCAATTAAAAGATGTCCTTCTGCCAGCAAGCAGGCAACTGCGAGCTCCAACTGATGACGCTTACCCATCAAAATGGTTTCAAGTTGTGTGATAACAGCGCCTAAATCGCTAAGGGTTGCTTGAGCGAGCGGTTGTGCAGGTGTGGTCATGTAAGTGGTGCTTGCGTTTATTGTTTTAATGTTAGCGTTAACGGCAAAAATTGAGCAGGCTTATGTGGCTGAGTTATGGTTTTTGAGAATAGATCAACGGCTGGCCGTGTTTGCGGGCAATTGCTCAAATCTCACTGTCTTTGTTGGCATTTTACAAACTTGTAACCCACCTGAAACTGTGCGTGTGTAAGCTCGTTTGGGTTAGCGCAGCTGCCGCGTTATTGCAGTGATCAAGCAGATTTTTTGCAGGCTTGGAAACTAATAATTTGATGTTAGTCACATTTTTATTTAAGTGATTATTGTCAGCTTTGTGCCAGGGGGCATTTGAAGACCAAATGATAATCAAAAATGCCTTTAGTGGGTTTTGCAATGCCGTGTTCGGCAGAGCACCAGATGCGATGACGATAGCGACTCATTGTGCTGCCTGGTGTACAACTCAATCCAGAATTCAATCCAGAATTCAATACAGATCAAGCAAAACTTTAAAGGCCAGTTTGAGTGCGGTTTTAAGTTGTCTGGTAACCCTGTATGTATCACTTGCAGTGATACACGCAAACACAGCATATGCACATGAACAGGAACATCACGACCTAAGCAATGAACTGCCTGCCAGTGCGTTTTCTACCCGTTCTCGAATAATTGCGAATGCAGCTGAGCCCGTAATGAGCCCGTCTCTAGGTGGTCTTTGGTCGCCCGTCTATGATTGGCCACTTGTTGCGGTACATGCAAACCTTCTATCCAATGGCAAGGTGTTGGCATGGGATGCCACACCAGATGATTCCGATGAAGACCCGCACACCACAGATAACTTTACTACTCGAGTTACCTTGTGGGATCCCATTAGCAATACACACACAGCAACCAATAACGATACCAACACCGACCTTTTCTGTGCAGGTTCTGCTCATATGTGGGATGGGCGAATTTTATTTGCAGGTGGTGATAGTGGCCGTGCGCGTGCTAACGGGCCACTGGCGAACAGTAATATTTATAACCCTGAAACCAACACCTGGCATCGCACAGAAAATATGCATACACCGCGTTGGTATTCATCTGTTGCCGCACTAGGAAACGGGGAATTACTGACATATGGTGGTAGTTATAACCCAAGTGTTTTGGCTGAAGTTTTCCAGTTTGATCAAACCTGGCGTGCATTGGATGCGCTGGTATCCCCGCTGCCAGTGACTGGAGATTACTCATGGATTCAATCTACACCGGAAGGATCTGTGCTTGCATTCGGCCCGGATAATTTTCTTGCTGATATCACCACCGACGGTGCCGGTGGAATGGAAGTTAGAGCAACGCGAGATGATATCGCGCTTCGTGATTATGGTAGTTATGCGATGTTTGACACCGGCAAGATACTTGTGTCTGGCGGAGCGGATGCTTCTCGATCTGCCATTATCATTGATACATCAACCCATCAAACCACAAGTGCTGGTGACATGATTATAGGCCGACGCCAGCATAATTTAACGATTCTTGCAGATGGCAGTGTATTGGCTACCGGTGGTAACAGTGATGGCACTCGGTTTTACAGTGCAGAAAATGGTGTGTTTACACCAGAGCTTTGGGATCCTCAAACTAATCAATGGCGTGTGCAAAATCCCATGCGAGGAGATCGGCAATATCATTCTGTTGCATTGTTACTGCCTGATGGCCGTGTGCTGTCGGCAGGCGGCGGTATTTGTGGAGATTGCTTCGCAGCAGGTTATGAAGAGCGTAATGCTGAAATTTACAGCCCGGCGTATCTTTTTGCTGCAGATTCGCGTGAGGCTGCACGCCCAGTGTTGTCGCAGGTACCAGAGCTTGTGAATTATGCCGAGTCTGTCAGGGTTATTACCAGCGCTAACCATACTATTGCCAAAGCGCATCTGATTAAGCTTGGTTCTGCAACCCATTCTGAAAATCAGGATCAGCGCCTGGTGCCTTTATCGTTTAGCCAGTCAGGGAATCAATTAAATTTGACAATGGCTTCGAGCAGAGCAGCTGCCCCTCCAGGCCATTATCTGCTATTCGTTGTTGATGACAATGGCGTGCCATCCGTCGGATCGATGGTCAAGCTAGGTCAGCCAGTTTTACGTCAGCAACAACTCGTGTCTACAGTTCTTGAAAGCGGTGCATGGGATAATTACATCACCGAGCCAGTACAGGGACAGATGATCGTGCAAGTCGCCGCAAATGAGCCGGTAGATTTATTCGTGACGCTCGACCAGCCAGCATCTGCTGGAACAACCACACGCGCGTTGTGCGAGGCACGTGCAATAACCGATGCCGATCGCGCCTGTAGCGTGCAATTTGATAGCGCAACGGACGTCTTTATTGCCGTAACGGGCTCCGCACGGACAGAATACTCATTACGATTTGTGCAAAATTCAATCCCTCCGCAGGTTCCGATGCCTGCGCCTGAGGTTGTATTGCCCCCCCAGAACAACACTGCAATGGCTTCTCCGCCAGCCTCTCAAGTGCAAGTCAATGAAGGCACAACGACCAGCGCCATGGCATTTAACGCCGTCGTGGAGCAACCTCAGGGTGTTGTTGAGTCCTTTGGAGAAGGGTTTGTATCGGAGGAGATTGCGGCTGTGTCCAATCGGGTCAGTGTCGGTGGCGGGTGGCTTTCCCCTTTGTTTGGCGTATTTTTGGTTGTACGGTTTTTGTTGCTACTAAGCCGATCTGGTCGTCAAATACGACATATCGGTAGCTGATAGGGCTAAGTTGCACTCAACGGCAGCAGGCACTGTTGGTATACTGCCTTATCCGTAAAGAACCAAGCTGACTTTTGCTATCCGTGTGAAAAATTTTTTAAAGCCAGACAGGCACACCCATAAAGACCCGCTAGTGCGCATCGAGAGTATCGAAGCGCTGGATTCTGATCTGGCGGAAAATCAAGTCATTCTTAAGCAACTTGCTTTTGACGATCAGGATGTGGATGTGCGTGTTGCCGCGATCGCTCGTATCACCGATGCAAAGATTATAAAAACACTGCTGCAGGAGAATCTCGATAGCAGTGGCCAAAGCAGCTACCAACATTCGCCCACACACACAGCGGCGCTAGCCAGGCTGGAGGTTTTGCTTGCTGACAATGCTATTGATCAGACAGCAGCAATATCCTTTTTACAGGCAGAACCACAACAGCAGGCCGCCAAATTTGCTGTAGTGTTTGCCTGCTCAAGTTCAGAGGAACCACTTCGTGCCCAAGCTATTGAACTGATTGATTCAGAGGCAGGGCTTATTGAAGTTGTGCAAAAATCGCGTTTTCACGATTCACGACTTCTGGCAGCAAGTAAATTAAAGCAAGACGATAATATTCGTATAGCACTGCAAGCTTGTAAATCTCGAGACAAGGTCGTAGCCAAGCAATTGCAGCAGCGCCTCGATCAAAAAGCCTCTGCAGAGGCGGCCAAACTTGCAGCAGCAGAATCGGTGGACACCTGTCTTAAGTCGATGCAATTGCTTTCAGAGAATGTATGGTCGCCACAGACATCGAGTAAACGCACTGTGTTGTTAACCAAATGGCAGTCGCTGGACAGTGAATTGACTGGTGGAAAAAAAGATCAATTTGATAGTGCGCTTGCAAAAGTGGATACACTGATTGAAAAGCATGTGGCCAAATCCAGGGCTCAGGATGCGAGTAACCTGGTGGAGCAAGACAAACAAACAAGTACCGCTTTAACACAAGGGCGATCCGGCGAGTCACCAGCGCTTGATACGGAGAAAGTGTCAGCTGATAAAACACAAACTGTCAGCGCTGCACAAGCCGCAAACGTCGAGAACCCAGTAGCAGGGTTGTTGGTCGATGACGAAGTCAACAGCTTGCTTAGCTCGCTTGGCGCTTTAAAAACCACAGAATTTGTACCTGCTGTGCTCTCTGCAACTAAACCTTCAACTGACAGTAGCCAGCAATTACTGGCACACATGAACTCAGTAGCGGTTATGTTTGATCCACCGTTTGAAATTGCCAAGGGTAGGCCGCAAGCAATTGAACAACGCATAAAGCGAGTGGCTGTATTACTCGATACAGACAAATTACTGCCTGGCTTGCCAGTGAAGGAGTCGCAGTATATTCAGGATTTGGTTTCTCACCATGACGCCTTAGAGCAACGTCTTGATAAAGCCAAACAAGAATCAACAGACCGTATAAAAGCGACACACCGTCAGTTCGCCGCACTGTCCGGCATTATTGGTGAGGGCAAATGGGGGCCGGCTAGTAGTATGTTTCGTCGCCTTCAAAAAAAGGTCAATGCAATGGAGTCGGGCGAGCGTTCCACATTGACAGACAAGCTATCGCGGGCTGAAAAGCAGCTTGATGAAATGGGGGATTGGCAGGATTTCGCAGCCAGGCCCAAGCTTGAAGCGCTTTGTGACGAAATGGAAGCCTTGCCTGCAAAAGAACTTAAACCCGATGCGCTTGCAAGAGAAATCAAATCACTGCAGAGCAAGTGGAAGTCTCTAGGTGTCAGTCGAGCTGCCAATGAACTATGGTCGCGCTTTAAGGAAGCAGGCGATACTGCTTATGAACCGTGCCGAAGCTATTTCGAACAAAAGCAGACCGAGCGTGAAGCTAAACTGAAAACCAAGGCAAGTTTGTGTGATCAGCTGCATGCGCTTAACGAATCAACAGATTGGGATGAAGTTAGTGAAAGCGAAAGTGTTGAGTGGAAGAAAATCCAAACGGCTGTAAATAATGCCAAACGTGATTGGAGTCGAAATCGCATTCAAGATCGCAAACCGGATGTCGCCTTGGAAAAACGTTTTTCAGAGGTATTAAAACCGCTTGAAACTCGGTTGTCTTCTCAGTATGAGGCCAATGCAGCGATAAAACAGGATTTGGTCGAGAAAGTCCAAAAGCTTGCAGAAGCTGAAATAAACCAACATTCGGCTAATCAGGCAAAAAGTTTGCAGAGCGCCTGGAAGCAAGTGGGCATCATGCGCCGCAAAGACGACCAGGCACTGTGGGAGAGCTTTAACGGCCACTGCCGCACCATCTTTAAGCATCAGCATGCCGTACAGAAGGAGAAGTATCAGGCAAGCATGAGCCATGTTTTCCGGGCACGTGACATCATTAAAGTGCTAAAGCAGATTGCGAAAAGCGGAAATTTTGAAGAGCAGAAGATACATGCCTTGCAGGCTGAATTTCAGGCGCTTGAAGAATTTCCGGAAAAAGACAAAAAATTCTTAAAGCGTGACTTTCGAGCGGCTATGGATGCCTGCGGCAAATTGCAGGAATCGGCTGCAAAAAAACGTGCGCGTGCCGAGAAAGACGAAATAGCGCGCCTCGTGCAACTGTGTGAACAGCTTGAAGCTGCAGTTGAGATCCCCAGCAGTGCGGGTGCTACCTTAAACGATGATGTGATGCACGCCTGGGATAACACTGAAAGTAGCTTGTCTCGTGAATTGAATACCAAGATGATTGAGCGTCGCGATAGAGCTCTTAAACATATCGAGGCAGGTACTACCTTTGATTACGAAAAAGCCGAAACAACTCGGCGCGAGCTTTTAATTCGTATGGAAATTCTGGCTGACAAAGAAACGCCGGCTGAAGATAAAGCCCAGCGTATGCAATATCAGCTCACACAGTTAAGTGAGGGCATGACAAGTTCGTCAGTTATGGATAAACGCAGTGCCATGGCTGAGCTTGAACAACAATGGTATGCAGCAGAGCCTGTTAAACAGAGTAGTAAGGATAGTTTTCAATCGCGCTTTCTAGCCGTTCTTGATCGATAACCCTAAGTCTGATCGATAAAATAATTAATGAGTGTTGATATAACGCAGGCAGCTCTTGAGCGAGCCATCACTAATGATGAGCTGGTGTTGTATTATCAGCCAAAGATTAGCTTGATCACGGGTGAGATTATTGGAGCGGAAGCATTGGTTCGCTGGAGTGAACCTGAAGGCAATATTCTACCCCCTGGTGTCTTTCTGCCGCAGGTGGAAAAGGCAGGCCTGTTGCACGATGTCACTATTAAATTGCTTGATATCGTTGTCGATGCCATAACTGAGATGCGTAAGGTCAAGCCAGGGCTTGCTATATCAATGAATGTCGCGCCCAACGATCTGGCCGATAACATGATCAGCCGGCGCATACAGTATTACCTTGAGAACACGAGTATTCTTCCGTCTGATTTGCAGATCGAAATAACAGAAAGCGCTGCCATGAGCAACGTTGAGCAAATCAAAGAAGATCTTTGCAAGCTCAGTGACATGGGTATCAAGGTGCTTATGGATGATTTCGGTACAGGTTATTCATCGATCGACCGCTTGAGTCAGTTACCGTTCTCCTTTTTAAAGTTGGACCAGGGGGTGGTGAAGCGAATGGGCACATCACGCCAAAATATGAATGTCGTTAAATCTTCAATCAGTATGGCCAGAGAGCTGCGTATGACGTCGATCGCTGAAGGCATCGAATCTGCGCCTGTGTATCAATTTCTAATGGCGAATGGCTGCGAGGAAGCGCAGGGTTTTTATATCAGCCGGCCAATTGCCTTAAAAGAATTTATTGATTTTGTTAAAGATGATCACGATTTTGAAGGCTCGCAAATTGGTTGTGTGCATCAGGCGATCCATAATGTGCACTACCAAAGAAAGTGCTTGATTGATGTCATTCTTTGCGCAGGAACTAGCTCTGGTGCCTGCCTGCCATCTATTATTGATCCGGATATCCAACAACAACTTCTTGAAGAGTCACGTATTGGCCTTTGGTATTATGGCGTGGGGCAGCCATTAAAAGGTATTAAAGAATTCGATGCCTTGGATGCACCAGTACGAGATCTCTACAGCTTAGCTGATAGAATCATGGCGCTTGAACCTGCCGTAATGGATCAGGCCAATCGGCAACAAACATTGCAAGAGCTTGATTTTTTGTCAAATCAGATTGTGTCTGGATTACATTCACTCGAGAGTGCTTTGCTCATGAAAGCTGGATGAAACTTGCTTTGATGTTCAGGTCGGATGTCACTTTCAGAACAAATTTCAATGATAAGCAGTAAATAAATAATTGGGTACGCAGATAAGTAAGTAAGTAATAAGTAAGTAATAAAAAATTCTTAGATCTCATGCCCTGCTAGATCAAACATAGGAGAGAACTCATGCACGCAGATGATTTACGCTATCGCACGGATAAACAACAAAGCGATGCCTTGCTTGAAGAGAAGGATGTCAAGCGTGTAAATGAAGCGCTTGAAAAACAGGAAGCAGAAGGCCCAACCGGCTTGCGACGTCGATTATTGTCTACGTCAGTCAGGCTAAGCAGGAAAATGGCTCCAGATGTTTACAAGCTCTCTGATGAGTGTGTAGAGCGGCTCTCAATGGATACGCCGCTGGAACTTTATGTGCATGCAAGTCCGCAGTTTAATGCGATGTGTTTCAAGCCTGAAGAAGGCCGCCTATTTGTCATGTTTTCGTCCTCTTTACTGGAAGGTTTTACCAGCAAAGAGCTGCAATTTGTTATGGGTCACGAGTTCGGTCACCATGTTTACGACCATCATGCAATTCCAATTGGTTATCTTGTAAAGGGCCAGCAACGCCCGGATCCTCGCTTGGCCTTGCGCTTGTTTACCTGGTCCCGCAACGCTGAAATTTCTGCCGACCGAGCTGGCGCCTATTGTGCACAGGACCTTCACAGTGTAGCCAGCGGCCTTTTCAAACTCTCCTCGGGGTTAACGGGCTCTTTGGTAAAATTTGACCTGGACGAATTTCTTCAGCAAGTTGACGACATGCAGGCTGAAGATGCTGAGCCCGGTGCGGGTGCACCACAGGGTGACTGGTTTTCTACACATCCTTTCAGCCCCTTGCGAGTTAAAGCATTGCGCATGTTTTTTGAATCTAACTTGATGAAAGATGGTGGCTCCTCATTAGATGAGCTTGATGTTGGTGTGCAACGCATAATGAGCTTGATGGAACCGAGCTATCTTGATGCCAGAACCGATGCTGCAATAGCTATGCGGCATCTTTTGTTTGCTGGCGCGGTTGTTGTTGCGAATGCTTCAGGTAATGTCAAGAAAGAGGAGATTGAAGCGTTTGAGAAGTTTTTTGAAAAGGGAGACTTTAACGACAAGCTTAATGCGGATCGTATAAAGCAGGAATTACCTCAACGTATTCAGCGAACCAACGATAACTGCACTGATACTCAACGTATGCAGGTTATTCGTGATCTCTGTGTTATCGCTATGGCTGATGGCAATGTAAAAGATAAAGAGTTAGATGTGTTACATATGATTGCTGATGGGCTTGAAGTATCACGTACTTTTGTCTGTCAAACCATTGAGCAAGACCTTGATCCCGATTAAGTAAACAGTGCAATGCAGGCGCACTGATATAGGGCGCTTGCATTGTTATGATGCATAAATCCCCGCTGTTCCGTACGAGAAAAGGCTTTTTCTTTATTATTCGTGCATTCAAATAGAGCACTTGATACTATCGCGCCTTAGTTGATTGTCTGCTCTGTGTTGTAAAAGCTTACACGGTGAGACATACGCGTTTTATTACTTAATAGCTGGGGGATTTAAATGGAAAGTTTACAGACAGGCAGTAATGTATTGTTTGTATTACTCGGCGCTATTCTTGTGTTATTCATGCACGCTGGGTTTGCCTTTTTGGAAGTAGGAACAGTACGTCAAAAAAATCAGGTTAATGCGCTGGTAAAAATCTTTACCGATTTCGGTATCTCCACCATTGCCTACTTTTTCATTGGTTATCAAGTTGCCTATGGCATGGACTTTTTTGCATCAGCGTCTGAGCTCTCTGTTGATAACGGTTATGAGTTGGTCAAATTTTTCTTTCTGCTGACATTTGCGGCGGCGATCCCTGCGATCATATCTGGTGGTATCGCAGAGCGCGCCAAGTTTTATCCTCAGTTGTTTGCATCACTGGTTATTGTTGCTTTTGCCTATCCCTTGTTTGAGGGCATTGTTTGGGCAGGAAACTTTGGTATCCAAGAAAAGATCGCACAATTAACTGGACACGAATTCCATGACTTTGCCGGATCAATCGTAGTACATGGCATGGGCGGTTGGATTGCCTTAGGTGCTGTTGTATTACTGGGTGCGCGCGCTGGACGTTATCGCCAAGATGGATCTATTGGTGGTGCGTTTGCGCCGTCGAGTATTCCGTTTCTGGCCCTCGGAGCCTGGATACTGACAGTGGGCTGGTTTGGGTTTAATGTTATGTCAGCGCAGGAAGTCGGTGGTATCAGTGGTCTGGTTGCGATGAATTCACTTATGGCTATGGTCGGCGGTTTACTTGCGGCGTTATTTGTAGGTAAAAATGATCCTGGCTTTGTTCACAATGGTCCACTAGCCGGGCTTGTCGCAGTCTGTGCAGGCTCTGATGTTATGCATCCAATGGGTTCACTGATTGTAGGTGCGGTGGCAGGGGTGTTATTTGTCTGGTTCTTTACGCTGGCACAAAACAAGTGGCGTATCGATGATGTTCTTGGTGTATGGCCTCTGCACGGCATATGCGGTGCCTGGGGTGGTATTGCTTGTGGCGTGTTTGGTTTGGAACAGTTTGGTGGGCTTGGTGGTGTTAGTCTGATCGCGCAAGTGATTGGCTCAGTTGGTGGGATTATATTTGCGTTAATCGCTGGCTTTGTTATCTACGGATTAATAAAGGCGTTTGTTGGCCTGCGCCTAAGTGAAGAAGAAGAGCACAATGGAGCCGACTTGAGTATTCATAAAATTTCATCAACACCCAATATTTAGGCTTTGGCCAGGGGAGACAACATGAAACGTATAACGGCAATAATTAAACCCTTTAAGCTCGATGCGGTGCGTGAAGAGTTAGCCAGTGCGGGTGTGGCAGGGATTACAGTCACAGAAGTGAAAGGCTTTGGACGGCAGAAAGGGCACACCGAACTCTACCGTGGAGCTGAGTATGTCATCGATTTTATTCCAAAGGTCAAGCTTGAAGTCGTCGTGTCGGATGATATCCTGGAGGCCTGTGTTGAGGGCATCGTTCGAGCAGCCAACACCGGGAAAATCGGTGATGGCAAAATATTTATTGATGAAGTGCAGCGTGTGATAAGAATACGTACGCAAGAAGAAGGCGACTCTGCTTTATAAAAAAAGAGCGGTTACATCAGGCTCTGAGTCAGGAAGATATTCTTGGCTCAGAGCGTGTTGCGTATTAGAGTATTAGATTATTAAACCTTATGTGGCCTGTTGACTATGACGATTCCCAGGGCGGGTGTGGTGTAAATTTACTGACCATAAAATCAGTGAACACTCTGACTTTGTTACTCAAGTGTCTTCTGTGCGGGTACACAAGCTGAATGGATGACGTATCTACAGCATGATCCATCAGTAATGGCACAACCCGGTTTGTCGCTAACGATGGCTGTACAACATAACTTGCAAGCCTTGCAATCCCTAACCCCGCTTGAACGGCCTCATGCAAGGCTGATGCGCTGTTGGTATGGAAATTCCCTTTGACGCGTTGTGCTCTAATTCCATCACTGGTCTGGAATTCCCAATCGTTGAAATGCTGGATTGATGAGTGCGTAAGGCAATTGTGTTGCAAAAGATCTTCGGGTGTTTTTGGTGTGCCGTGTTTGGCCAGGTATTCCGGAGAGGCGCAAATGACCCGTTTGTTTACAGCAAGGCGTCTTGCCACCAGGGATTCGTCGGTCAGCCCATCACTGAGTACGATGGCAACATCCACACCTTCACCAACAAGATCTACTTCACGCTCGCTCAGTTCCAGTTCGACTCTCAGCTCAGGATAATTCGCCATGAATTCTGGCATCAGTTTGATCATTTGAATGCGGGCAAAGGCTGAAATGGTTGTAATTCGTAAAGTGCCGGTCACGCGATCATGCAGAGCCATGACAGCATCTTCGGCTTGCTGGATCTCCTGCAATATCGCACCGCAGCGATCCTGGAATGCATGTCCTTCTGCTGTGAGGCTTAGCTTTCTTGTGGTACGCTGAAACAACCGTGCGCCCAGCCTGTCTTCCAGCCGGGTAATTAGCTTGCTGACGGCAGAGGGTGTTAAATCCAGTTCTCGGGCGGCTGCAGAAAAGCTGCCAATGTCTGCAGCTTTCGAAAACACCAGCATTTCTGTGTACTTATCCATCTTATTAGTGCCAAAAAATCACAATTAGTACCGTATATTGTATATTGCCTGGCTGTTTATAACAAATATTCTGGATAGAGTTTCACAGGAATTGTGCGTTTAATCACTCTCTGATAGTGAGATGTTTAACGTTTAGCTTGGTTACCATGGAGCGAACAACTGGCGTGAGGACACGCAAAGTGTACGAATTCTTTGAGCGCCTGATCAACCCCTTGCCTGAGGCACCTGTTGAGCGTCCTCCTACGGCAACAGCCAAGTTTATCTGGCACTTCATATCACCCATTAAGGGCGTGGTGCTGGCTACGCTATTTTTGGCTGGCGTGTCTGCCGTTTGTGAGCTGTATCTCTATGCTTATCTAGGCCATTTGGTCGATAGGATGAGCACATCTAATCGAGAAGGTTTTTTTGAAACCCATGCAAATTCATTGCTGTTGATGTTCGTGGTTGGCTGTGTCGTTAGGCCAGTTACCTTAGTGATGTCGCGCTGTTTGATAAACCTCGCCATTTCTCCTTGCGTTGTCAACGCCACACGTTGGTGTAATCACCGCTACGTCTTACGCCAAAGCATGAGCTATTTTCAGAATGATTTTGCTGGCCGAATATCTCAAAAAGTCATGCAAACGGGTCATGCATTACGAGAAATTGTTATCAATGTTATTGATGGTGTCTGGTTGTTGCTGATTTATCTTGTTGGTATTTCCACCTTGTTGCTGCAAATCAACAGTGTGCTACTGATTCCAATTGCTCTATGGGTTGTTGGCTATCTGGGCGTCGTTGTTTTTATGGTACCGCCGGTGCGTTATAAGTCAGCTACTCTATCTGAGGCAACCTCAGGTATAACAGGCCGTGTGGTAGACAGTTATACCAATATTCAATCAGTTAAGTTATTCGCTCATCATCAACTAGAAGAGCAGTTTGCTGCCACCGCAATTAAAAGGCATGTACATGCTTTTCAAGTGCTCATGCGCGCCGTCCTGAGTATGACAGTGGTGCTAACAATTATAAATACCTTGTTGCTGTTTTGTATGGCGGCGCTTTCTATCTGGTTATGGAAAAGCCACAGTGTTAGCGTTGGCGAGATCGCTATTGCCAATGGTTTGGTGATTCGTCTCAATCAAATGTCTGGCTGGATACTACGGACGATTACGTCACTTTTTGAAAATATAGGTACCATCGAAAATGGTATCGAAACTATTTCTCAACCAACGCAGATTGTAGATATTGATGAAGCACGCGATTTACACGTTAGCGAAGGTGCTATCCGGTTTAACGCTGTATCTTTTGTCTATGATCAAAAACTGCAAGCTGGCAAGCAACCAGAAAAACAAGCATTGCCGCTCATCCATCAGTGCACCATTGATATCAAAGCAGGTGAAAAAGTAGGTCTTGTGGGGAGATCAGGGGCGGGTAAGTCAACCTTGGTAAATTTACTGATGCGTTTTCATGATTTACAGCAAGGCAACATAACCATCGACAATCAGGATATTAGCCAAGTAACGCAGCGTAGCTTGCGATCTAATATTGCTGTGGTTACGCAAGACACCTCACTGTTGCATCGCTCGGTGCGTGACAACATTCGTTATGGAAAAGAAGATGCGACAGATGAGGAAATCATTGCAGCGGCATTGCAAGCAGAAGCAATGTCTTTCATACCTGATTTAGAAGATTTGCAAGGTCGTTACGGTTTGGACGCAACCGTCGGTGAGCGTGGGGTTAAGCTGTCTGGCGGGCAGCGTCAAAGAATTGCCATAGCGCGTGTCATTCTCAAAGATGCCCCGATATTGATACTGGATGAAGCCACATCTGCCCTGGATTCTGAAGTGGAGGCCGCGATACAAGAGCAATTAAATAAGTTGATGCAGGGTAAAACCGTACTGGCCGTTGCACATCGCCTGTCTACCATTGCCGCGCTGGACAGGTTAATAGTGTTAGATGATGGCAACATTATAGAAGCCGGAACGCATGCGGCACTACTTGAAAACGGAGGATTGTACTCTCAGTTGTGGCGGCGCCAGTCCGGTGGATTTTTGGGTGTTTGACATCATTAAATTACGATGCTTTAACTCATGAACTATAATTATGCGATCTGGTTGGCAAGCATTGAACCGATGATGCTGATGTTCGTCCTATTCCGGACGCTATAAACATTAGCACAATCCACTTTCGAGCCACACGTAAATGAAATTTCTGCTTACTTCCGCCTACGACAAGCACGACATGCTCGATGTACTTGTGGACATGGCCAGCAAAGACCGCATCGGCAAGCATAGTCTTTGTCAATCGCCTGAAAAGGCTGACGCGATCATTTTTGTTGAGGATGTTCACTTTGATGACTACTTGTTTTCAAAGCTGCGCAGTCATCCGTATGTCAGTCAGTATAAAGACAAGGTCTTTATGTATAACGAAGCTGATAAGCCCTGGGCTGCGTTACCAGGCTTGTATTGTAGTATGCCTACTCGATTTTTCCAGCCTGGCAAGCAGATTCCCTTTCCTTACCTGGATCTGCCAAACGACTTTATAAAAGATGTGTACGCATCGCCGGTTGAAAAACGTTGGCTGTTTTCGTTTGTTGGTTCTGCCAGTCACCGATGTAGAAAAGAGGTTATCAAGCTGTCCGAGAATAGCGATGGTGTGCTCGATACGTCCGACTTCAACGTCTGGGATTGCACTGTTTCAGAAAAAGCCTCTCAAGGTAATTTATTTGCAAAAACCATGGCAGAAAGTCATTTCATGTTATGTCCACGTGGTATTGGCACTTCTTCTTTTCGTCTTTTTGAGAGTATGGAGGCGGGTGTAGCGCCAGTTATTATTTCCAACCAGTGGGTGCCTCCACCTCATGTTGACTGGTCTTTTGCTGTGCGTGTCAATGAGCGCAAAATCGGCACAATTCCAGAGGTGCTTCGCGCGATCAAGGATGAAGCAGCCGATCGAGGACAAGCAGCGAGAGCGGCTTGGGAGTCTGCATACGCCCCGGATGTCATGTTTGATACCTTGGGCGATTCCATTATGTGGTTGCTCGAAGAGCAGGCGTTTAATTCTGAAAACGATTCTACGGCCTTGTTCAGGAAGTTGATCGTTAAAACAGATTCCATGGTCCTGAACACTGTAAAAGCGGCCCGTCGGCAATGGAATCAAGTACTTTTCTAGTCTCCTGGGCAACCTGTTAGCGTAGCTGCCTTTTAAATTTGGGCCGCTTTTCCGTAATGTTCGAATACTGCTAGTGCTGTTAATCCTGTACGGACTTGTGTTATACAAGAGGTATAGAAAAAAACCAACTGATACAGTCATGAGCGCGAAAGTACTACGGCTTAATAAAGCAGGTACTCCTGTGGCCTGGTTGAGCTGGCAAGAAACAGCTACTTTATTGGTAAAAGACCAGGTTATCTGGAGTTTTGGTGAAACAATCCGAACCATCCATGGCGGTTATAACAAGCAAGGCGAACGTTCTGAACTTGCGCTGCCGAGCATCATTGCCTGTAATGGCCGGGTCGCCAGTGAAACCTTTACACCCGCTCTAAGTAATTCGCTGTTGTTCGCTCGCGATCAGCACATCTGTCTGTATTGTGGCGTTGAGTTTCCGGTACGTGAGCTCTCACGCGACCATGTCATACCAACCTCTCGTGGGGGCAAAGACAGCTGGACTAACTGTGTTACAGCCTGTCGGCGCTGCAATAATCGAAAAGGTAGTAAAAAACCGGAAGAAGCCAATATGCAGTTGTTGGCAATTCCTTTTGCGCCTAATCGTTATGAGTTCTTTTTTCTTTCAAACCGTGATGTACTGGTTGATCAAATGACATTTTTAAAGGCGCGTTTTTCTAAGCATGTCAGTTGGGGCTAAGTGGCATACTTATAAGTGGCGTACTTAGTTGTTGAAATTAAAAAACAATCTGGCATGCCACTTAACGACGCCTTAAGCCTACCTTAGCCAGTCGATCCGAATCATCAGCATGTAGTGCCGCTAATAATTTGTTTGCGTAGTCGCTAAACAAATCCATTGACTGCGTGCTCCCCGCTATTTGCACAACGTTCTTGCCAGTAAATGCGATCAAAGTGACATACGGAATGTGGGCAGCCGTGTCGACAGTGATGTAGTGCTCAACAGTAAGCTCTTTTGCAGCACCATTTGTGCTGATTTTCATGCGGTCTCTAAAAACACGTGTTTCTGGTAAAACCGTATTATTGTGCAAAGATTCAGAAAACAATTGAGCTGTTTGATTAGACTCTGCGTGTAGTACGGTCAATTCGATCGGGCTTTTTGCGGGTGAAGATTGATCATACAGTTGCAATGCAACCATCGCTTTTATAAGCCGTGTAAACCCGTCAACCGCAGCGTTGCGTCTTTCTGGGTCGGCGCGTAAGTTAACCCCTTTGAGTGGGGATGTCTGTATCTGTGTCCAGGGCTTCTGCAACCAGGGATGATCAAACGATTGACTAGCACGAATCAGCTTCTGGTTTTGTTGTTCGCGGTTGGTATTTGGGTAACTGTCCGGATCGAGAATTTGAATAGGGTCTTGTGGCGGTGACGATAGCAACTGAGCTATCAATTCTTTTCCATTTGGTCGTGTCGCCAGGTTTGTGATAAAACGTTCACCTTCTACGTATGAATACTCAAGCACATTACGGCTGATCGCCTGTACAGATTGTGTTAACTGGTTTGGTGGATTGCTTTTGCCAAACATAAAATAATCAAGTGCCTGGAGACCAGACAAGCAATTGTGCTCAGAACAGATATTTCTTGTCACATACTGTGCATGACCTTCAAATGCAGCGGACTGAGCAAACGAAGCTCGGAAGTTCAGTTCTCGATTGTCGTGAATGTTAAATCGTTTATCGTCCGCTGCATGAACCAGCTCGTGGATCAACAAGGCGAGCAAAGCAGAATCTTGAACGTATGGGTCGTTGGGTAACGATTTTTCGTAATTATGCAGCAATGACTCGCTGATCATGACTTCATTACGACGGGTTGCATACAGCGCTGCAAAAGTACCTTGTTGTCCTGCCATTACTGCATTAAGAAAGTGTTTTGCAAATGCTTTGTTGTCAAACTGATTTTGTACCAGACGGTTGGTTTCAAAACTGACTTCTTGTGCGATTCTTTGGTCTGCAGTGAGGTTTAAGCGTACTTCAGATAAATCAGCGCCTGTGTTTGACTCAACAAGATATCTTGCCTTTTCGAATAGAGGTTGCAAGCGTCCGCGCCAGATACTCGCTGTCAAAGGGTTTGTACTTGTTTGTTCAGAATCGATAGGCGCAGGGGTTAAATTAGATGTTGCTGCTGTCTGAAATGAATTTGATGCTGCACTCTCACCTGTGCCTGGTAGTCTGGTTGACGTGCTTTGGCACGCAGCAAGCGCTAACAGCAGAAAGGTTGATACAAGCAATTGACCTGATTTTTTTGGCTGATCGTTGGATTGCGTAACTTTTCGGTTAGGCTTGGTCATAGCATTAGCCAGCGTGTTTTTAATAAGATGGCTGCAGTCTACCCAGCTTCTTTGGGGTATGACGGGCCTTACGCACAAAAACACGGGTCTTTAAAAATAAAAGCGAATCATGTCGTTTGGCGCATAAAAAAAGGGCGACTTGTGAGCCGCCCCTGATTTTAATTTATATGAAGTAGTCGCTTGTTTGTGTTCAGTCTTTTTGGTATGCCCTTATATAATCGATCTTATACTCGGCAGGAAATTTTGTGTTCTCATCTGGGTCTCCGGGCCACCAGCCTCCCACAGCGAGATTGACAAGGATGTACATATCTTCCCAAGACACATTGCCATTTTTAAACTCATTACGCTTCTCGCCATCGACATACCAGGAAATTTTACCTGGTTCCCATTTCATACCATAGGTGTGCATGCCTTCTGAAAAATCGTCGCCTCTGACTTCAAAGGAAGGTGTTGATCTCAGCACGTTATCTTTATAGTAGTGATAAGTGTTGTAGACACGATCTTCTTTGTCACCTAGAAATTCGACAACATCTATTTCAGGGCGGCGCTGATCACTGTTCTGGTGAAGTAACCAGAATGCTGACCATAAACCACGGCCTTTAGGTAACTGCGCACGCATCTCAACAAAGCCGTAACGCATCTCAAACTTTTGATAAGTCGTCATTGCACCAGATAAGTACTTTTGCCAATTGGCACTGGCGCGCAAGTGTTCTGGGGTACGCACTGCGGAAATAGTCATGTACTCACCATCAAATGTAAAGGGTGAGTGGCCGAAGTCGGGTTCTCTCAGAATATCGATATAATATTGCTTTTCGCCATTGATGACCTGGTTGGGACCCCATCTATATCGTGTATTCCATTTGGATGAATCGACACTACGCCCGTTGAATTCATCAAAGAAAACGAGTTCGTAGCCCTCGGGTGCGAAACCTTCTCGAACATTATCATCATCCTGACGTTCGTCATCACGTTCGTCGTCACGTTCGTCGTCACGTTCGTCGTCGTCATCGGATTCTACGCGTTGTTCGTCATTTGCTGTATTGACAACCAGGATGTCTGATTTGTCAGAAAATTCTTTGTCATTGTTGTAGGCGACGATGTGATAGCGGTAGTCACGTCCCCAGTCCAGATTGGGTTCGCTGTATTCAGTTTCTTTTACAGTAACTCTGTAGCTGCCATCGCGATAAACGTTATAGCCTCTAATCTGGCCATCAGGTTTCTTCCACTTGATTGTGGCCTGGTTGCCGTTTTCAATTTCTGCATACAGACCAGATGGACGGCCAGGATCATCGTCACCAGAACCGCTGTTATCGTCTCTAGAACCGCTGTTATCGTCAGTGCTCGATCGAAAATCATCATCGTCGCTGTCATTAGCCGTGTTGACTAACAGCTCGGTAGATTTTTTAGAAAATACCTTGTCTTCTGTATAGGCAACGATGCGGTAGCGATAGTCTTGACCCCATCTTAATGAGGTATCTTTGTATTGGGTCTGTTTAACGGTGACTCTGTAGCTGCCATCGCGGTAAACGTTGTAGCCTCGGATTGGGCCACTTGGTGCTCGCCAGGAAATCGTGGCTTCGCTGTTACCTTCTATCTCTGAATAGAGATTGTCGGGAGCATCTGGTCTGCCACCGGTGTAGGGTGCTTGCAGTGAGGAAACTACAGCGGCTGTGCTGCTACTACTGTTATTGCTGGTGTTGCTGGTGTTGCTGCCATTGGATGTAGATACCGAGACTTCATCGCTTTTGCTGGAGTAGTTTTTTGAATAGTCGTAGGCAACAATCCTGTATGTGTAGCGTTTACCTGGTTCAACGTCTTCGTCGATAAATCGTGTGTCATGAACGGTGACGTAATAATCGTCGTTCCGATACACGTTGTATCCTTTTATCCTATCGTTGTCCCATGGTTCATTCCATTTGACACGGATACCGTCACTACCAATGGTTTTAACATCCAGCCCATCAACTTTAGATGGCCTTTGACTATCGGCATGAGCATTGGTAACGGTACCAAGCAAAAAAAGCAGACCAAATAGTATATTGCGCATAGTCCTGTAACGCTCGTAGTCAAAAAAATCCGGGATATTTATTGACAAGTCAGGCAGTGTAAGCGGTGGGCTTTATAAATAGTTTTCTCGACTATTTTCAAACTGCCACGCTATTCGGCACGAAAATATTTCTAACCTGTCTGTAATGCTATCGTAGTTTACGAACATGAATTCAAGCTTAAAAAACGGCCAACCAGAAAACAGGTTTTTCGCTAAATTGAAAGGCAGTATTTGAGTTATTGATGTGTTTTTCTTCTTCTTTGAAATACGCTTGTATGACTACTGAACAAGCATGCTAAACATTCATTAATGATAATGACCTAAGCACATGTTTGTAATGACAATGGTGCACCGTGACGATCAACACATGCTGATATGTCAAGGGTTCAAACCCGCCGTTACTGAGTGTGCTGGGCAACATTTGAACAGCTAACGCAGTGCAAACAAGCCAGCGAAAAGCTAGTTTTGATTAAAATTTGTACATTGTTTTTCTGTACAACGCCGTTTAGCGAATCGGTGGATTGAAGCACTAAACAGCGGTACAAGCCAAATTGGCTTGGCTGAATGATAAGAATGGCTCTTTTAGCCTAAGCTGCAATAAGTCATCAACGTTTTTACGGTTACAGTCACTCGCACTGAGCGAATCAGCTCACCTTTACAACCGTTCTACCCTGGACCTCGCCTTTAATGATCTGTCTGCCTAGTGCAGGCACATCTGCAAGCGAAACCTCATTAATCATCTGCTCAAGCTTGTCAGTTGAAATATCAGACTGCAGTCTTTTCCAGGCAGCCAGACGTTTTTCATAAGGGCACATGACGGAGTCTATCCCGAGCAGCTTTACGCCTCTTAGCAAAAACGGAATGACGGTAGTATCTAATTGTGCACCTCCAGCCAGGCCGATAGCAGCAACAGAGCCGTCGTAGCGGATTTGAGTGAGTATGTTTGCGAGCATGGCTCCTCCCACTGAGTCGATACATCCAGCCCAGCGCTCTTTATTAAGCGGTTTGCCATTGGGTGATTCGACCTCGGTGCGATCAATAATTTTACTGGCCCCCAGGAAGCGCAGGTGATCGGCTGTTTTTGGTCTGCCCGTTACCGCCTCCACCTCATAACCACTGGCGGACAACAATGCACAGGCAATTGATCCCACTCCACCGGCGGCACCAGTGACCAGAACCGGCCCATGCTCCGCTTTGAGGCCGTTTTCTTCCAGTGCCAAAATACCCAACATAGCTGCCATACCCGCAGTACCAACGGCCATGGCATGACGGGTTGATAAACCGGTGGGCAATGGTACAAGCCACTCACTTTTTACTCGAGCTTGCGATGCATAGCCACCCCAATGGGTTTCGCCGACACGCCAGCCCGTTAATACAACCGCGTCACCTTTTGAATATTGATCAGAGCTGCTTTCAGCCACGGTACCCGCAAAATCAATTCCTGGAATATGAGGGTATTGACGCACAAGTCCGCCCAGTCCGCCGAGTACCAGCCCATCTTTGTAGTTGAGCGTTGAGTATTCAACATCAACAAGTACATCGCCCTCTGGCAAGCGACTGCTGTCCAGTTCTATTAGCGCTGCGCTGACATTGCCGTCAGCGTCTTTGTCGATTTGAATAGCTTGGCTCATGTGTTGGGATTCCTTAATTGATTGCTATGTTCTGCATTACTAGCCAATTGATTAACTCAGCGTATTCGGGCTGAGTACATTCGATCGCCAGGTTATTTAACTTGGTAGTAAAAGTATGCGTCTATTGAGCTGAAAATTGAACCATCTTAACGATCGGGCTGATCATGACATACAGTATGAACAGACTGAAGGCAAAGATGAGCAGGCAGATCAACGGGCGCTGCTTTATGTTGTCGAAAACACTGGGAACATCTCCGGCGTTCAAGCGCTCTTTGTAGTCCGCGCGCTGCCTGGCTGTGCGCTCTTCTTGATACTGTTTAAGGCAGGTTTTAGCGCGAGCGAGGTCCTCATCATGTTGCACCCAGATAGCAGGCATTGAAATTCCCCAGTTGCCAGCGCTAGTCTCATAGAATTCAATATTATGATGCTTTAATACGTCCCTGACTTCTTCAGCCTCATCGTCTGGTACGTTGCGTAATCTGAATAGCAGTGCTGACATGGCGCCTAGTTTATTAGATATGGTGGCAGTTTTGTAGGGCTAATAGCTAAGCCGGCGAATTGGGGTGTGTAGCGTTTATAAGCTAGCTATCTGGATGAGATCAGCATATTCTGCTTTTAGGTGCCTTGCCTCATCAGTCCTGCCGCGCTTGATTGTGCCGTCGCATAAAATATTGAGCTTGGTTGTAAGTGTATCCAGAGCCACAGTGTATTGCTGTTGATCAAGCGCACCACTTCGAAGTAGCTTAGCTAACGCTTTAATACGAAATCGGTCCATACCCCAGTGTTTTTTTGATAGCTGATCATCGTGACCACCTGTTTTGCTGAGCAGGGCTTCGTCGACGTAGACAACGGGGTATCGCGAGCAGATACGAAGCCACAGATCGTAGTCTTCGCAGGCAGGCAAGCTTTCATCAAAAGCGCCCAGTTCGGCGAACAGGCTTTTATGCAGCAGGCTGGCTGAAGGTGATATCGCACATAAGGGCAGACAATGTTCAAAAATCCAACCCCCGTGTTTGCGGTGCTTTTTCATCGGGTTCACGCGCTTGCCATTGCGTATCCAATGTTCGTCACAATGACAAAGCTTTATGTCGGGTTGACGTTTAAGAGCGCTCATTTGTGTTGCAAGCTTATGGTTGAACCAAGTGTCGTCAGAATCCAGAAAAGCGATCCAGTCACCGCTTGCTCGTTCAATAGCGCGGTTGCGTGCATGTGATACGCCGTGGTTAGCTTGTTTAATCAGCGTTACTTGTGGGAACTGCTCCAGAATCAGTTCACTGCTCTCGTCTGTAGAGCCATCATCAACAACAATGATCTCATGTGGTGGGTGCGTTTGTTCTGTTGCCGATGCTACAGCCTGCAATACGCTATGTGCACGATTAAAAGTGGGTATTACAACCGAAATTCGGTCCTTTGTCACTTGCTCCCCAAACACTTTCTCCATTGGCACTTTGTCCTTTACCGCTCGAATTTCTTGCGCTCGTTTTTGGACCATCAATGTTCCAGATCACGATGTTCCGAGTTGTGGTGTTCCGAACTATGGTGTTCAGGATGCAAACTTTGAATTTGGTGTGTGGTTTTTTTGATGTTAGCCCTGAACTTCGTCAGCCACAATTGCAATGCATTCGCCCTGTCTGATTTTACCACTGCTGTGTCGTGCCATGAGTATGCCGTTGCGATCAGCCTTGATTGTGATGGGCGGCTGACCTGTTCGGCCACTGTCATGAATGTGCGCTAGTGGATTTCCACGAAATACATCACCGCCGAGTTCACAGCATAGTTCGAGGTGGCCACTTGCCGGTGCAATGACAAAGTTGGCTTCTTCGCGTGTTTCCAGCATACGAGTCGATCTCAAGATCAATTCACTATCCAGTATGCCCTGTTGAATTAAGACATTGCGGCATCCAATCATCGCAATATCAATATTGGATTTGCTGCATGAGCCGCCGCCGCCCAGATACACGCAGACGTAATTTTTCTCACGAGCAGTGGCCTCGGCACCCAGACCTCTGACAGGTAAGGTTCTGGCACTAAAAGGTGCACCGAAGGCAATCATGTGCTGCTCACTTGATGATTGAACGTCAGGTTTGTCCTTGTTGAAAGGCACGCTCGCAGTCGGTGTGTAGTTATTATGGTTACCACCAGAGCGTAGATCGATGATGGTGTCGCAGGGATCAATAAGAACCGTTATGAGCGCAGCTGCAATCTGTTCACTGATTGATCCGTCTGGATTGCCAGGGAAGCAATCGTCAATATCGAGCTTATCGAGTGGTGAAGTAGCCGTGCCTTTCGCAACAGACGGGGCATTTGCGCTGGGCACGATAATAACAGTACCTGAAATAGCATCAATATCCAGTTCTTTGGCGAGCTTTTGTAAAGCGATCTGTCCGTCGTATTGATCGCCATGCAGCCCTGCAACCAGTGCAGTTGTTGCACCTTCACCGTTTTTAATCACGCAGATCGGGATTTGTACAGTGCCCAGACTGCTCTCAAGCGGCAGATTGTAAAAGCCATGTTGCTTGCCCTCTACGGACAAATCTACCGTTAAATGTGATGCTCTTTTGTTGGGTTGTTGTCTAGAATTCATGTTTTATAGTGCAGTTTTTGTTCTGCAGTTTATTCGACAATATTCGGATCAGTCTTGCATCGGTAGTAGAATGCAAAAGCTATGCAACGCGTTGGGCAAATGAGCGTTATATCTATGAATTCGGAGCAAATCGCCATAAGTTGTATCTTAGGTATTGCGATGCTGATGTTTGGTTGGGGACGATGGCGATACGATCTGGTCGCTATGGCTGCTTTGGTTGCTTGTGTTTTATTTGGGTTAGTCGAAGCAGATAAGGCCTTTCTTGGCTTTGGGCACCCAGCTGTGATAACGGTTGCGGCGGTTTTAATAATCAGTAGTGCGCTTAAAAATGCTGGTGTAGTAGATGAAATTGCCAGTCATATCAGCCACCTAACTGAAACACCGATCATGCATATCGCGGCTTTAACCGCCGTTATTACAGTGGCTTCTGCTTTTATGAATAATGTCGGTGCGCTGGCCTTACTTCTTCCTATCGCTTTATCCACATGCAACGAACGTAATCGATCACCCGCATTGATATTAATGCCATTAGCCTTTGGCAGTTTACTTGGTGGCATGATGACGCTTATCGGTACACCACCCAACATCATTATTGCCAGTATTCGGGCTGAGCATACGGGGGAGGCGTTCGGTATGTTTTCCTTTGCACCAGTCGGGCTTCCTATCGCGGTTATTGGTGGTCTGTTCATTACTTTTGTTGGCTGGCGTTTGATTCCAAAGGAGCGGCTGCAGAGTAATACCACCAGTAATTTATT
Source organism: uncultured Granulosicoccaceae bacterium (assembly GCA_938038175.1). Taxonomy (GTDB): domain Bacteria; phylum Pseudomonadota; class Gammaproteobacteria; order Granulosicoccales; family Granulosicoccaceae; genus Granulosicoccus. The sequence goes on from CALHRQ010000282.1 coordinate 23,933, forward strand.
TGAGGTGGGGCAATACCTGACTGAAGTGAAAGTACCTGCCAGTTCTCCGTTGGTGGGAAAAACCCTGGGAGAAACTGACGTTCTTGACGAGGGTAGTGTAGAAATTATCGGTGTGGCTGGCCGACGACGATTTGCTCGCGCAGTCAGAGCGAGTTATGAAATAGCAGAAGAAGATATCCTGATCTTGCGTGCCGACCCCGACGAGTTACGGGGTTTCCTTGATACTCACAAGCTTGAATTGTTGAGTTCTGCAACTCCTGCTTTTGTACAGCCAGAACCACAGAACGAAGTGATGGTTGAGGGTGTAGTCAAC
>CALHRQ010000283.1 GCA_938038175.1 uncultured Granulosicoccaceae bacterium
ACACAGAGTGCTGAAGGTGTTGGAGATAGCCTCGACTTTGATCGTGAAGTAAAAAGTGTCTGCCCATACTGTGGTGTTGGCTGCCAGCTTTCGTACAAGATCAAAGATGAAAAAATTGCCTGGGTTGACGGCATTGAAGGCCCGTCCAACGAAAACAGACTATGCGTCAAGGGTCGCTTTGGTTTTGACTACATAGCGCATAAGCACCGTTTAACCAAACCGTTAATTCGTCGCGACGATGCACCGGCTAAGGGGCTGAATGTTGACCCATCCAATCCGCTCACGCACTTTCGTGAAGCCACCTGGGATGAAGCACTGGATGCAGCGGCAAAAGGGCTTGGTTCTTTAAGAGACGATACTGGTAAACGTGTAGCTGGGTTTGGTTCGGCAAAATGCTCAAACGAAGAAGCCTATTTATTCCAGAAGTTTATTCGCCAGGGTTTTGGACATAACAATGTTGATCATTGCACGCGTTTATGCCATGCATCATCGGTTGCAGCACTACTTGAGAACGTGGGCTCGGGGGCCGTAACCGCAACGTTTAACGAAATAGAAAACGCTGATGTTGCCATTGTTATTGGTGCTAACCCAACCGAAAATCATCCGGTTGCAGCGACCTACTTTAAGCAGTTTGTAAAACGTGGTGGCAAGCTGATTGTTATGGATCCGCGCGGGCAAGGCCTCAAACGTCATGCTACGCACATGCTGCAGTTCCGTCCGGGTACTGATGTCGCGATGCTCAATGCCATCATGCATGTCATTGTTGAAGAGGGCTTATACGACGAACAATACATCTCTGGCTTCACCGAAAACTGGGAAGCTATGAAAGCACATCTTGCGGATTTTCCGCCGGAGAAAATGACTAAGTTGTGTGGCATTGAGCCTGACGTTTTACGCCAGGTTGCCAGAACCTTTGCTGGTGCAACCTCCGCCATGATTTTCTGGGGTATGGGCATTTCACAGCATATTCACGGCACGGATAACTCACGTTGTCTTATTTCACTTGCCCTTATGTGTGGCCAGGTAGGCCGGTCAGGGTCAGGACTGCATCCATTACGTGGGCAGAACAATGTACAGGGTGCATCCGATGCTGGTTTAATTCCAATGTTCTTACCTGACTATCAGTCTGTCACTGATGATGGTGTACGTTCTGCGTTTAATGGTATTTGGGGTTCAGACAATATTCTTGCTGAAAAAGGTCTGACGGTTGTTGAGATCATGGATGCCGTCCATGATGGTGATATACGCGGCATGTATGTGCTTGGTGAAAACCCGGCCATGTCAGATCCGGATGTTGAACATGCACGCGATGCCTTGGCAAAGCTTGAACATCTTGTTGTACAGGATATTTTTCTCACTGAAACAGCTAACTATGCAGATGTGATTTTTCCTGCTTCCGCCTGGCCGGAAAAAACAGGTACGGTCACTAACACTAATCGCCAAGTGCAGATGGGCCGACCAGCCCTTTCTCCTCCAGGTGACGCAAAGGAAGATTGGTGGATCACGGTTGCCCTGGCCAACAGGCTTGGGCTTGACTGGAAATACGAGCACCCAAGTGACGTTTTTGCTGAAATGAAACTGTCAATGAACTCATTGGACAACATTACCTGGGAGCGGCTCGAAAAATCAGCGGTGACTTATCCATCGCTTGACGAGAATGATCCTGGTCAACCGATTGTATTTGGTGATGGCTTTCCAAGGCCGGAAGGGCGAGCCAGGTTTACGCCTGCCGCGGTTACAGCGCCTGCTGAAACACCTGATGCTGATTATCCCATGATACTGACAACCGGCCGCCAGCTTGAACACTGGCATACAGGCTCGATGACTCGGCGTGCTGCCGTTCTGGATTGGGCAGAACCTGAAGCCAATGCCTCTTTACATCCAAAAACTTTACGGGCAATGGGCGTGCAGCCAGGAGAGCTCATTACCATTGAAACTCGGCGCGGTGCGATCAATATCATGGCACGTGCTGATCGTGCGGTGGCTGAAGATATGGTGTTTGTGCCTTTTGCCTATGTTGAGGCAGCGGCTAACGTGCTGACTAATCCCCAGCTCGATCCTTACGGGAAAATCCCTGAGTTTAAATTTTCGGCGTGCAGGGCAATCAAGGCAGATACAAAAGCGGGTATGACGGCAACAGGCTAGTGGTGTCTTGATAATGCGGGTTTTGCTGCTCGGCAAGGCCCGCACCGGTTAACACAGAACCACAATCTGTCCTGTGTGAGGTTAACTGGCTCAAGCCTTATCACAGGCTTAATGTTTTACCTTTTCGCCTGCACCAACACATGCAACCGGATTAGTCAGGCAAAGACGCAGTAGCCAGGCGAAGAAGAGACGGGATGTGGCGATCTTGTCTATAGGTCGACGAATTTTTTAAGCTCATGAATGCTCTTCCCAACAGCTTGGCCGAAACTGAAATTGTGCCCACTGCAGGGGTTATCTGCTTTGGTTTTAGTGATATTTCGAGTTTCTTCTTTTGGGTAATTGTTAATATTTGCTGATCGCTTCGTCCTGTTTTGTAGCAGTCCAAACATCCTTGCTCAGATACTGGCAAAATATGGGCACTTTGTGCGTTCGACAGGCGAGCGTTAGTATTTTGGTCTATTGTGTTATGCAGTTTATATTTGCCAATGTGTGCTAATTGAATTCGGGTTAACTCCATTCAATGACTTCACCCCTTACGAGGATCAGTATCATCGATGAACATTCATGAATATCAAGCCAAGAAGCTATTGGCTGGCTTTGGTGCCCCCATATCGGAGGGTTCTCCGGTTCTGTCAATGGCTGATATCGACAAAGCCATAGCGGACCTGCCGGGCCCGGTTTACGTGGTTAAAAGCCAGATTCACGCAGGGGGACGCGGCAAAGGCAGATTCAAAGAACTCGGTGCAGAGGCGAAAGGTGGTGTGCGTGTGTGTTTTTCAGCTGAGGATGCAAAAACCAACGCAGAAGAGATGTTCGGCAAAACATTGGTCACTAATCAAACCGGACCCGCTGGCAAGCAGGTCAACCGCCTGTACATTGAAAATGGCGCGGACATAGATCAAGAGCTGTATCTGTCAATCCTTGTAGATCGCGAAACCAGCCTGTTCTCTTTTGTAGCCTCAACTGAAGGTGGTATGGACATTGAGCAGGTAGCCCACGACACACCCGAAAAAATCCATACGATTGGTATTGATGCTTTAAAAGGTATCACCGACAGTGATGTTGAAAAATTGAATAAAGCTTTTGCACTCGAAGGCGTAGCTGCCGAGGATGGCAAGACGCTGTTCCCAACATTGTATAAAGCCTTTGTCGAAAGCGATATGAGTCTGCTTGAGGTTAATCCATTGGTGGTATTAAAAGATGGGCACTTAAAAGTACTTGATGCCAAAGTTTCTTTTGATAGTAATGCTCTGTTTCGTCAAAAGGAAATAGCGGCGCTGCGTGATGAAACAGAAGAAGACGAAAAAGAAATTGAAGCGTCCAAACACGACCTTGCTTATATTGCGCTTGATGGCGACATTGGTTGTATGGTCAACGGCGCTGGTCTTGCGATGGCAACAATGGACATCATTAAGCTCTATGGTGCAGAGCCTGCAAACTTTCTTGATGTGGGTGGCGGTGCAACAACTGAGAAGGTGACAGCGGCGTTTAAAATTATTACGTCTGATCCAAATGTTAAAGGGATTCTGGTAAATATCTTTGGGGGCATTATGCGCTGTGATGTTATAGCCGAAGGCGTTGTGCAAGCCGTTCAGGATGTGGGCTTGAAAGTGCCGCTGGTTGTGCGGCTCGAAGGTACTAAAGTGGCAGAGGGCAAGGCGATAATCAATAACAGCGACCTTGATGTTATTGCAGCAGACGACCTTGATGATGCTGCTCAAAAAATTGTAAAAGCGGTTAAGGGGTAACAGTCATATGTCTATATTAATTAATAAAGATACTAAAGTGCTGGTGCAGGGTTTAACCGGGAAAACAGGTACTTTTCATACTGAGCAGGCGCTGGCTTATCATGGCTCGCAAATGGTGGGTGGTATTCACCCTAAAAAAGGGGGTAGCACCTGGACTGCAGAAACCGGTGATGCCAAGGGTACTGAGTTACCCATTTTTGCGACCGTAAAAGAGGGTAAGGCTGCAACCGGTGCTGATGCCTCTGTCGTCTATGTGCCACCTGCCGGCGCTGCGGGTGCAATCATCGAGGCGATTGAAGCTGAAGTCCCTTTGATCATCTGTATAACAGAAGGTGTGCCGGTGAGAGATATGGTTGAGGTCAAAGCACGCCTGGCAGATTCCGGCTCTCGTTTGGTAGGCCCCAACTGTCCAGGTATCCTGACGCCCAATCAATGCAAAATTGGCATCATGCCCGGTAGCATATTTAAAGACGGTTCTGTTGGCGTTGTATCTCGTTCGGGTACACTGACATACGAGGCCGTATTTCAAACAACAGAAGCTGGCCTTGGTCAAACGACAGCAGTCGGTATAGGTGGTGATCCGGTCAAAGGTACCGAATTTATCGATGTGCTCGATCTGTTTTTATCAGACGACGATACCAAATCGATCATCATGATCGGAGAGATTGGTGGTTCTGCCGAAGAAGAGGCAGCAGAATGGCTCACAGCTCAGGCCGCAAAGGGTCGCAAAAAGCCCGTTGCCGGATTTATCGCTGGACGTACGGCGCCTCCAGGCCGAACCATGGGGCATGCTGGTGCTGTTATTTCTGGTGGCAAGGGTGGTGCCGAAGACAAAACAGCAGCAATGGAAGCGGCAGGAATCGTGGTATCACCTTCTCCTGCGAAACTCGGTGAAACCTTGCTTAAAGCCATTGGCTAAATGTGTTCTATTGGGTGGGCCTCAATCAGCCCACCCATAATCACACTCTGACGCCACAGGATTTTCCTGTCGGTGTCTTTGCTACCACCTCTGTAACGAGGATAGCGGGGTGTCAAGGACGATTCCAACTGTATAGGTACAGTTTTGGGAAGAAATAGGGAATTATTGTCGAGTATGGCAGTATTTCAGTCGCATCACTGATACCGCAAGAGCGATTGAAAAGTTTTAATGTGTGCATCCGCTTTTAAGCAGACAAACACAGTAATCCAACTATTCGACCATACGCAGTAGTGGGCCGGACAAACAGTGGGTTGGACAAACAGTGAGTTGGACAAACAGTGAGTTGAACAAAAAGTGAGTTGAACAAACGCGTTTTGAATCAACTATTCCGCGGCAAAACAACAGAGACTACAACTAAATGGCAGTTAAAACAGACATCGAAATTGCACGTGAGGCCAACAAGCTTCCCATTTTGGATATCGGTAAAAAACTGGGCATTCCCAGTGAGTCGCTTGTCCCTTATGGTCACGACAAGGCCAAAGTGTCGGAAGAATTTATTAAGGCACAGGCGTCCAAAAAAGACGGCAAGCTGATTCTGGTTACGGCGATTAATCCAACGCCGGCAGGTGAGGGTAAAACCACAACGACGGTTGGTCTGGGCGATGGGCTCAATGCCATCGGCAAAAACGCGATGATCTGTATTCGTGAAGCATCGCTTGGTCCCTGTTTTGGTATGAAGGGTGGTGCTGCTGGTGGTGGCTACGCGCAAGTCGTACCAATGGAAGATATGAACCTGCACTTCACTGGTGACTTCCATGCAATCACCTCTGCGCATAACTTGCTATCTGCCATGATTGATAACCACATCTATTGGGGTAATGCGCTAGAGATAGATTCGCGTCGTGTTGTTTGGCGTCGTGTTATGGACATGAACGATCGCGCCTTACGTCAAATCACGGCAAGCCTGGGTGGTGCGACTAATGGTTTTCCAAGTGAAGCGGGTTTTGATATCACAGTCGCATCTGAAGTAATGGCTATTTTATGTCTGGCTAACGATCTTGATGATCTGCAAAAGCGTCTCGGCGACATTATTGTTGCTTATCGCCGCGACAAATCACCTATCTACTGTCGTGATATTAAAGCCGACGGCGCGATGACAGTATTACTGAAAGATGCCATGCAACCCAACCTCGTGCAAACGCTTGAAAACAATCCTGCCTTTGTACACGGTGGTCCGTTTGCAAACATTGCGCACGGTTGTAACTCAGTTATCGCGACAAAGACTGCGCTTAAGCTGGCTGATTATGTTGTTACAGAAGCTGGTTTTGGTGCTGATCTTGGCGCTGAAAAATTCCTTGATATTAAATGCCGTAAAGCAGGCATTGCACCTTCCGCTGTTGTTTTGGTTGCTACTATCCGAGCCATGAAGATGAACGGTGGTGTTGCCAAAGAGGATCTTAATGCAGAAAACGTTGATGCGGTTTCTGCCGGTTGTGCCAACCTTGGCCGTCACATCGAAAACCTGAAAAAGTATGGTGTACCTGTTGTGGTTGCGATCAATCACTTTACGCTTGATACCGACGCAGAAATAAAAGCCTGTCAGGATTATGTCAGCTCGCAAGGTGCAGAAGCGATTGTCTGTAAGCACTGGGCTGATGGTTCCGCAGGTACAAAAGCATTGGCAGAGAGAGTAGTGCAAATTGTTGATGCTGATGAAGCTAACTACGCGCCACTGTACCCAGACAATATGCCTTTGATGGAAAAGATCGAAGCCATAGCCAAGGGTATTTATCGCGCAGATGATGTCATTGCCGATCAACCGATTCGCGATCAGTTAAAAGCCTGGGAAGATGCAGGTTATGGTGATCTGCCCATTTGTATCGCCAAAACGCAATACTCATTCTCGACTGACCCTAACCAGCGGGGTGCGCCAACGGGTCACAGCTTGCCAGTACGTGAAGTAAGGCTGTCTGCGGGTGCAGGTTTTATTGTTGTCATTTGTGGTGCGATTATGACTATGCCGGGTCTGCCAAGACAACCCGCGGCTG
>CALHRQ010000284.1 GCA_938038175.1 uncultured Granulosicoccaceae bacterium
AATTTTCAGGTGGGCAACGTCAAAGGATAGCAATCGCACGAGCTCTATCGAGCAACCCTGAATTTATCGTTTGCGATGAACCAACATCAGCACTGGATGTATCGGTTCAGGCACAGATATTAAACCTGATGAGAGATTTACAGGATGATTTGGGGCTGACTTATTTGTTTATTAGCCATGACTTATCGGTTGTTCGGCATATGGCTAATCGCGTCGGTGTTCTGTACTTGGGAGCACTGGTTGAAGTGGCCGACAGTAAAACCCTATTCTCCTCACCACAACACCCTTACACTCGCATGCTACTGGATGCGGTGCCAGATCTGGAAATGCAAGGGAAAGATCGAGCAGAAGTCCAAGGCGAAATTCCAAATCCAATCAGCCCGCCAAGCGGTTGTACGTTTCATCCACGCTGTGCTTACGCCAATGATCGCTGCCGTAACGAATCCCCCGAGCAGCTTTCCTATGGCAGCAATTTAACATCCTGCCATGCTGTGCAGGAAGGACGCTTGTAATAAATACACACCGATGACTCACTTAAGCCAGGCTATTCACTTCATCCACAACACACAATGGCATGATCTGCCAGATAGCGTGCAGCATATGGCGCGTCGTTGCCTGCTGGACCTGATCGGCGTTGCCGCAAGTGGCACACAAACACAGCTATCAAAAATAATACGCGATCACGCAGTGATGCATTTTGGCAGTAGCACGCTAACTGCGCGTCTTTTATTCGATGGCAGAACTTGCAGCCCAAGCGGTGCCGCACTTGCCAATGGCATGACAATAGATTCCATTGATGCACATGATGGCTATAAGCCAGTAAAGGGGCATGCTGGCTGTGGCGTTGTTGCAGGCTTACTTGCTATGCATGATGCTATATCAAACAATATGGTTAGCGAGACAGAATTTCTTACCGGGCTTGTCATTGGTTACGAGATTGCCTGCCGAGCTGGTTACGCACTGCACCATAGCGTTAGCGATTACCATACATCCGGTGCCTGGGTGTCACTGGCCACTGCGGCTATTGCCGCAAGAACGCTGAAACTGGATTCAGAACAAACGCGGCACGCTTTAGGTATCGCCGAATACCACGGACCACGCAGTCAGATGATGCGCTGCATAGACCACCCCACCATGTTAAAAGATGGATCCGGCTGGGGAGCTATGGCAGGTATATCAGCAGCGTTTCTTGCCAAAGACGGCTTCACTGGCGCGCCCGCTATTAGCCTTGAAGATGATTCGCAAGCCAACGTCTGGTCTAATTTGAATATAGACTGGCAAATTGAACGGCAATACTTCAAGCCTTATCCGGTTTGCCGCTGGGCGCAGTCTGCAGTTATTGCAGCGTTTGATCTACAAAAAAAATATCCGTTTGAACATAGCGATATAACTAAAATAAGCATTGGCAGCTTTCATGAGTCTGTGCGGCTAGCCACAACGACACCAACCACCACAGAACAAGCACAATACAGCCTGCCGTTTCCAGTCGCTGCGGCATTGGTACATAAACGACTCACAGTAAAAGAGGTAGACGGTGCAGGACTTGTGGATGAAACAGTAAAAGCGCTGAGCAAACGCATCGAGCTATACGAAGTCGATAACTACAATAGCGTTTTTCCCGAGCGCAGGATCAGCGAATTGCAGATCATACTAAATGATGGAACGATTCTAGAATCCGGTGCGACAGAAGCCAACGGCGATCCTGAAATTCCTTTAAGTGATGCGGAGATTAACACTAAATTTAACTTGTTTGCCGAGCCACTGCTTGGTACGAATCGGGTCAAGGCTATTCAATCGCAAGTTCTGTCTATGGGCGATGCTGGAGATATCGAATCGCTGGCGAGCTTACTTTTTGTGCAGGCTTGAACGGATTAACTACTGTGTGTCTTTCGTCTCTGAGATATTGCCTAGCAGAAAATTTATGCGCATATACCTGATAGCCCTGCTTCCCACACACTGACTAACACACTATTACGCATACTCGACAGGCAATTTCAGATACCACTTCCCAGCTCTTTTTTAGCAGTTGGCGGCGCAGGCCGCATATCTTCAGGCAACGCCGAGCGCTCCTTCAACCAGGGATGCACAACAACAGCTTGCTTTAGATAATCGAAACCTATTTCGCCACGTCCTTGAATAACATGAATATGATACAGACCCGACAACGCACCAAAATGATCGGGTTCCATAGTCAGCACTTTTTCAAGATCCGCTTTTGCGTCAGTGTAGTTCTGTCTTAAAAAACGGGCGAATGCTCGCTGATTATAGCCTTCTGTATAATCAGGCGCCAATTCAAGCAATTGATCAAACAGATTCTCGGCCGCCTCATAGTCATAAGAATCCCTCCGTTCAATACCTGCATGCAATAGCTTACTGGCCTCAGGGGTAGGTGCTTGACTAAACCAGAATCGCCACAGGGCAGCCTCAGCATCATGACCTGCATCTGCATCAGTGGCCTCTGCCAAATCCTTGAATAGAAGTTTTCTTATTCTTTGTTGTGCAGCTGCTTCAACGCTCAGTTGAGCGGAGGCCACGTCATTACTTTGTACAGTGGCTACTTTATATGCATTGTGATCAGCTTTGATCGCATCATGTAAGGCAGGGATAATGTCGCCTGCTCGAACATCTTGATAAAGCAAACTGCTCATCGAAATCGACAACAACAACACTAAGCCCACATCGGCACATCGTCTCTTCGTTCGATCGGTCATTTGCACTTGCATCATCTATCTCACCGCAGTTGCTATTCCAGTACTATACCGCTGACGGGACTACCACAGCAATATCTGGAGAACATCCGCTCTATACGTTAATATCAGGCCTGCAATCTACCCATAATAAGCCACCGACTACATCAATACAGACACCGTAAATCCCTCGACATTTCATGACAGATAAAAAAATCACAAAAAACTACCATACACATACTTGGCGGTGTAAACACGCATCCCAGGATGTTGACGCCTATTGCAAAGCAGCTGTTGAACGAGGCTTAAGTGTGTTAGGCATTTCTGATCACACAGCCTTGCCAGACAATCGCTGGGATCATATCCGCATGGATATCGACGAATTGCCAGCGTATTGTGAGGCAGTAGATCAGGCTGCAGCTAGCCATCCGCAACTCACGGTGTTGAAATCGGCCGAATGCGAGTACGCAGAAGAATATGCCAGCTTTTTTTCTGACACCTTACTTGGAGAATTGCAGTTTGATTACCTTGTCGGAGCTGCACACTTTTTTCCGATAGAAGGTGAATGGCGTGGCACTTATGGTGGTGCAGAATCAAAAAAAGCCTTGCAAGCCTACACCGATTACTTCATTAAATCCATGCAGTCAGGTTTGTTCGCTTTTATGGCACACCCAGACTTGTTTGGTAATAGCTATCTGCAATGGGATGAAAATACGAAAGCGGCATCCCATGACATTTTCACCGCAGCAGCAGAACTCAAAGTGCCGCTGGAAATCAACGGATATGGCTTGCGTAAACCAAAGATAGACACACCCGAAGGCATGCGCTGCATGTACCCCTGGTTACCCTTCTGGGAGATGGCCAGTGACTACAACATCGAATATATTGTTAATTCAGATGCACATCACCCAAGAGATGTTGATGCAAATATTGAAGAAGCTGCCAGTATAGGCCGGCAGTTTGGATTGACTATGACAGATTTAAGCCATTTGGAACCACAATGAACAAACCACCTCTTAACGAGCACCCTCTTAACAGAGCGACGCTAAGCAAAGCACCTCTCGACAAACAGGCTAACGATGCACCCTTTTGTTCAGAGGCTGCAGACTCGTTCACGATGCCCGCACGGTACTACCTTGATGAAAATATCCACGCATTAGAGATGGAAGCCATCTTTTACAATCAGTGGTGGTACGCGGGCCATGCCAGCCAACTCGCACGCTCGGGTGATTACTTAACCAGCGATATCGGTGATCAAAGTATCGTTGTCACGCGCGATAAAGATGGTGAGCTGCGTGCATTTTATAATGTCTGTCAGCATAGAGGACACGAACTGGTCAGTGGTCAGGGGCATACCCGTTTTCTTGTTTGCCCATACCACGCATGGTCTTACGAATTAAGCGGTGAGCTACGCTTTGCACGTAATTCAGAAAACGTTGCCGACTTCAACAAATGCGACTTTGCTCTTAAGGCTGTACAAGTAGAAATTTTCTGTGGCATGGTATTCGTTAACCTTGACCCCAATGCCGCATCACTCGCCTCACAAGCACCCGGCTTAGAGCAGGAAATAAGAGAGTATTGCCCATCGGTTGATGATCTGCAGTACGTTGCCAGAGACCGGTACGAAGTTAAATGCAACTGGAAAGTCATGATTGATAACTTTCTTGAATGCTATCACTGTGCACCCGCACATCGTGACTTTGTTGACCTTGTTGATATGGACAGTTACAGATCCACGGCTAAAGGTATTTACTCCAGTCATATTTCAAAAGCGGTTCGTTCAACAACGAACAAAGCGTATGAATTTGAAGTAGGCGATGTAGATTTTGGCTACGCTGGCTGGTTTTTATGGCCAAACTTGACCATCTGGGCCTACCCAGGTGAAGCCAACCTTTCAGTTTTACAAATGATCCCCGACGGAGTCGGCGGCACTATTGAGTATCAAGACTGGTTTGTACGAGGTGGCAATATTACAGACCAACTTCAGGAAACCATCGCATACCAAAAAGATGTATTGCAGCCAGAAGACATTGGGCTATGCGAATCAGTACAACGCGGTTTAAATTCTCGCGGCTATAATCAGGGACGTTTCATTGTTGACAAAGACCGAAGTGAATTATCCGAGCATGCTGTGCATCACTTTCAGGCGATGGTTGTCGAGGCACTTGGCGCTGATTTGAAGTAAAGCGGCTTTAATCTGAAACTCTGTATTTAATATGGTTTTAATATGGATTTGATCTGAAACGCGTGCTTTGATCTGAACAATACTTAGAACAAATATCGATTTAGAAATAAAAATCCTTCGCAATTTGTGCTTAGTGCTATGTGCTTGCACATAGCATTATTTGCACTTAACCATAAAAGGTAAACAAACAATGGCCTGTTCAAGCGATGGTAAAACACGAGACCTGGTAACAAGTATGCCAGGTGCGGGTTGGGATTTCTCACTGGATCGTCACCCCTACCATGAGATCGAGCGCCCGTTCGGCCCACACTATTGCGTCTACAACAGACGCTTGATGGCTTGCTGCTTCGACAAACTTTCAACAGTGGATGGCTACTGGACGCTTAGAACCAAGGCCGCTGTCTTAAATACCGGCGAATACGTACTGCAGTTTGAAGGCCCTG
>CALHRQ010000285.1 GCA_938038175.1 uncultured Granulosicoccaceae bacterium
AATTGCGACCGTGGCGGTTTCGGCTTTTGTAAATTCCAATTAGCACCTCGGGCGAAAAGTAAGGCCGGTTCTTGCTGGCCTGCATAGTGTTTCAAGGCATCGTGAGCGGTATTTACAGATAAGCTCTTGTAACGCGTCCCATTCAAGCCGCTGACTTGTTGCGCCCTTTGGCCCATTTCGCCATGCGATTGTTGGTAGATTGGTTTTGTCTACACACTGGAGTTCAATGCGTTCTAAGCTGCAAAGCGTTTCACAGGGCTGACACGGATCAAGTGTTAATCCAGGCTCTGCTACTGCATCGCATTGCTTATTGAGCGTCCAGCAGGTCATATCGAGACAATGTTTGTCTTCGGGGCAGCTCAATCCTTTAGCGGGACATTGAAAGTCAATAATCTCGCCGGTCTCACAATTGTGTAGGACCAGAGCTCTGATTTTTACTGTTGCCAGTAGATCGAAGCAGCAACTGCCGCAGCGTTGACCTTGGCTCTCGCCATAGTTTTCAAGCGTGCAAGTGTCGAGTACGTTTGATATGTCGCTGAAGTTGCCGGTGTTTCTGTAGCGGTTTAACAGTGGTTCTGTTGCGCCTTCACCGATGGCGCTGATGCACATAGAAGACATTCGATTGTTCTCCTATGCTCTTCTAAATTAGGAATTAAAAAAGGCGGCCTGATGGGGCCGCCTCTGGTTCACGCACTTGCAGCCTGCCACATAAAAAAGAAGTAAAAAAAATAACAGGGTGCAACCAGTGGGCTTTCGCCCCTTCCCTATCGATATGCCAGGCCACTATATCTGGCAAAGTGGAAGTCATTCTCCTGATGGTTACTCATCATGCAGCCACCTCCTTTTTTCAAGGATTGGTTTCTTTCGATAGATTCGACTCTATCCACTCATCCACGACGCTTTCACGCCATAGCTTTTTAGTACAACCGGGCAGGTATTCAGCGTCAGGTATTAACCCCTCACGCGCCATATCATCAAACTTGCTGCTTTGAATTGAAAGTTTTTGGCAGTATTGCTTTTTGTCTATTAGTCGAGGCATCGCATATGAGGCCATGTCGCACCGTGAATTGACGGCATGAATGCAATGTACACAGAAGTTTTATCCAGCGGATCTGGGCTAGATGTATTTTTTAAACCTTTACTTAACAACCAATCCGCTGCTAATTACCCGCTCGATTCTATCGATATCAGGCTCATATTCAGCGTCTAAAAAAGCTTGAATAAATTGTGTGGTGAATACCTGAATATGTATATATGGCATTACCCACCACTTAAAGCTGATCGTATACTCTATGGTTGCATTTTCCATAATTATCTCTGGAGGCTCTGAGCGGAATCGAACCGCGTATTACTGCACGTGAGCAAACGGGTCAAAATTAGATTGAACCTGCGTTGCTACTGGCTGCTGAAAAACTCTGTCTTCTTCAGGTTCCAGGCTAGCCAATCCAAACTCCAATGCGACCTTGACCGCTATCTGGTTGTATTTGGCCGTGTCGTGAGGCTCGTTGAATTCCTTTTGCTTTACGTTTTCGTAATACACGAAGCCAGACCTGCCACGTTGAACAGGCACATCTGCGCCAATTCCGTCAGCATAGAGCCGGTTAAAGTCTTCGTGTATCGGAAAGTGATAGTAACTATCGCTTCCGTCTGGAATCTTTAATTTGGTGTACAGCGTCTGACTTGCTTTGTGCGGGTTAATAGATACAACCCAGCATCCAAAATCAGCATCCCATGAGCCACCATTGTCTTTGTATTGGAACAACGGCTTCGTGACGTTTTGACTTGAACTACCAATCACCACAATGCGACGGTCTGAATCCTTCGCGGCTAATTTCTTGACGTTATCACTGGCATGGATTCCGGTATAACCACCATCCATAATCGCCAGCGCAATCATTAGCTCGCGACCGTCTTCAGTAATATGAACCGAACCCATCATTTCATCGAGTGCTTGATAGATGCGCGATTCTGAGTCTTCAGCATCACCGTCGATTCTGCGAGCCTCAATAGCCCACTGAGCACCGTTCAATCCATGACCGTCGATTTGATAATAAGCATAGCCCTTACCGAAATCAACACCGATAGTCAGGAATATAACTTCCTTCGGGATGCGATGCGCGTAATGCTCACGCCGAGACATAAACTCTGAGATATTAATCTCTTCCGTTTTCTCTCTCAAAAACGGAATGCCTCTGTATTCGTTTTCAAAGCGCTGAATGTCGCCTACGTCCGCGTATTGCTTTTCCATTGCAACACCCTTGATGCAGTCCATGACAGCGACTGACCACGGCTTAACGCCATACAGACCCATTCCATCGGGACAAATCTCAACCGATGCGTTGAGTGGAGCCTTTACTTTCTCGCCCGATTCGGTCTTAACATGACCATCATCGGTATCAATCCACAATCCATTGGTTGACACCCATCTGCAATATTCTTCAGCAGAATCGAACGGGTAATTTTTAGGATCAGACCAGCACTTAGGCAAATCATCCTGAACCCATGAGTCTTTACAGTGACGGCAAACGTGTCTGACCGAATCAGCTCTATCTCGAACAGATCCTTCAGAATCAAACTTGATTCCGTATTCGTCGTCTTTGTTTCCCCAGTGCAAGCATGAAAACTCGCTGCACTTCGGACACTTCACTTCACAGTAAAAGTTATCACCACCGCTATCGGCAATGTTTTCAATCTGCGTTACCAGAACCGAGTCAACGTGATTGTGAGTTGAAAACCCCCTAATCACACCGCCCGTTTTCGAGCCTGAGAATCGACCTCTCGCAGCACCAATCAAGCTGCCCTGGTTCTGTACATCCTTTTTGACCTTGGCGAATTCATCAATAATCGCGCCGACAACTGGGAACGTACTTGTGTTGCTTGAGGTGCCACCACCGAGATAATACTGATTGGCTCTAATAAACCATTTCTCATCCTTGCGCGAACCTGGATGATTGACCGTTGTATTCTTAGGGACAAAATGATCGCCGACAATATCAACGGTGTTAATCCAGTGCTTGACCGATTGATCAAGACGTTCCGATGACCTGGCGTCGGGCATGTAGTACACCCACGACTCGCCACGGTAGACAGTCACCCACATCATCAATGCGAGGGCCATCTGTGTTACACCCCATTGCGTACACTTGGCAATGATCAACTCACGGATACCGAAGTGCGTCATTAAGACCATTAAGCCAACTTGCGGCGGTCTTGTTGACCAGTCAGGGCCATTTAACGCCTGAGCCGGGGGTAACGTGTATTGCGTATCCATGAACTGGCGTAGAGTTGGCCTCTCGTCAGTTCTGAAAATGTTTCCTAGCTTACTGCAAGCCCTAAGTGTATTCGAACTGTATTCTGTCAAAGACATCTGCCAAAGCGTTCTTTACTGGAACGCTGACTTTCTGGTTTATTTCGTCTACCTGCCCTTCATCGAGTTCGGGACAAATGACACGGCAATCATCACCGACCCTGTCAAGGATTTTGGATGCGTGTTCGATTATTGGTGCGCCGATTTGAACTATTTCGTCAATTGGGGCCAGTAGCTTTTCAGCAAGGTCATTATCGCGCTTATCCTTGCGGGCCTTTTCGAAAGCAATCTCTTTATCGAGCTGCTCTTTAGTTTTTGACTCGATTCCTCCGGAAACTACGCCATGGGAAGAAAATTCGTTCAGGTAAGGCCAAAACTGCTTCAAACGATAATATTTTCGCGGATCTGTAGCTGTTTCTTCTATCTTTGCGGGCTCAATTTCGTGCTTAGCGAGCCACTTTTTAAGTGTCTTTGCATCGATATCAAACTGCTTTGTCAGCTCATTTGCGCTGAACAGGTCGTGCTTCATTTAGTAGTTGGACTCATTGGCGGCTACTGGTTACGCACAAACTCGTGGTGAAACTTCTCTTCATTTATGCCGGGATTTTTAGCTTTGTAGTACCT
The DNA here is from genome assembly GCA_938038175.1 of uncultured Granulosicoccaceae bacterium. Classification (GTDB taxonomy): domain Bacteria; phylum Pseudomonadota; class Gammaproteobacteria; order Granulosicoccales; family Granulosicoccaceae; genus Granulosicoccus. The sequence continues at coordinate 3,932 of CALHRQ010000285.1, forward strand.
TAAGTGACCGTAAATTTGGCGCTTCTCAATTCCAAGAGCCTTAGCAAGCCCTCTCCCCATTCACTTCCCTAACACTGGGAGCAAACTCAAAACACAATTGCAA
>CALHRQ010000286.1 GCA_938038175.1 uncultured Granulosicoccaceae bacterium
CGGCTGCAATGTGTCGAAGTCCATTGGCACATCATTAATGGATGCTGGCAACAGACCCGCAGATGGCCCACCCGGTTGATAGGCTTTAAAAGTGTGACCATCGAGCATACCGCCAGAGGCTTCAATCAAATCAGTGATGGTTGAGCCAGCTGGCAGTAGATGTACACCGGGGTTTTTAACTCGGCCGGAAATCGAAAATGATCGAAGCCCAACACGACCATTTTTTTCTGTAGTGTTAAGTACTTCTGGCCCTTCACGACAAATGCGTGAAACCCAGTACAAGGTTTCGATGTTATGCACCAAAGTGGGTCTGCCAAACAAACCGACTTGCGCAACATAGGGTGGGCGATGCCGAGGCAAACCACGTTTACCTTCAATTGATTCGATCATGGCGCTCTCTTCACCACAGATATAAGCGCCTGCACCGCGACGTACTTCTATGTATCCTGGTGCAACCAAACCTGCAGTTTCAAGTGCTTCAATTTCATCTGCCAGAATTTTAAGCACTGCCGGATATTCATCCCGCATATACACATAGCACCTTTCTGCTTCCACGGCCCAGGCAGCGATTAACATGCCTTCGAAAAAAAGATGTGGTGTGCGTTCGAGGTAGTAGCGATCTTTAAATGTACCAGGTTCACCTTCATCGCCATTAACGGCAAGATAACGTGGGCCTTCTTCAGCACGAACAAATGACCACTTCTTGCCAGATGGAAAACCCGCGCCACCCAAACCACGCAGACCGGAGGAATTGATCAGCTCCTGCACAGTCTCAACATCACTTTCACCAGCACGAAACGCTGCAAGCTTTTGATAACCACCCTGCTTGCTATAGGCAGCGAAATTTTCATAGTCGGGCATGTGCACATGGGTATCGCCTGAAGCGATAGCTTTATCAACAAGCTCTGGTGTGGCATGGTCAATATGGTTATGCCCGATTTCGAGTACAGGTGCAGTATCGCAACGACCCATACAAGGCGCTCGCACAACCCTGACTTTTTTTGGGTCGAGACCCGATTCCAAAGAACTCATTAGCGCCTGCGCACCTGCCAACTCGCAAGCCAGCGAATCACACACCCTTATCGTGAGTTCTGGAGGCGGTGCTTCACCTTCAGGCACTACGTCAAAATGTGCGTAAAAAGTGGCAACTTCATGCACCTCAGCCTGAGACAGTCGCATCTCATCTGCAAGAGCATAGAGATGCGCAGATGAAAGATGCCCGTACCGATCCTGTATTAGATGCAGGTGTTCTATCAACAAATCACGACGACGTGGCCTGTCACCCAGCAGGGAAAGCACTTCGGAACGGGATTGATCATCAAGTTGCCGGCCTTTGGGCGTTGGCCTGCCTTTACCTCGGCCAGATTTCCACACGCCGGGCTTCAAAGCTACTGTATTCAACGGAAAGGCACTCCTGCAAATTAGGTGGAATCAGTCAGGTGGGTATGAGACCTGAAAGTGATGATAAAAACAAATTTTAATTATGGATGATATGATTTGTTTTTGTTATGACATTTTTTCAGCTTGTACACATTTAGTAAGAGTATCGGTTCACACAGACCACTTTATGATCCAAACTGTCGGGTGGTTTAGCTGATTTCAGCAGTTTTATGGCGACTGCTTCACAGGGGACTGCTTTAGGGTTTTCTTCAGCGCTTCGAGTGCCGGGAGGATGGGCTCATAATCCAGCACCGCAAGACCAATCGAGCGTTCCAGCACCGGTTTTTTCAAATTTAATCTGACAACATCAGAGCCAATGAATATATTTTCTATGAGCTTTTGAGGGGCAATGGTCGCGGCTGCGCCATTTGTGACCTGTGCCAAAGCTGCCGTGAAAGCATTTGTTTCCATAACCGGCTCAGCCTTGACGCCCGCCTGTAAAAACACTTCCTCAATTATTCGACGAAAACGCATGTCCTTACTCAGTAAACACAGCGGCATGCTGGCAGCCTCTGCCCAAGTAACAGAACCAGACTTGCGCGGCGCGAGCTTCGCGGGTGACAGCAGCACGTATCGCTCAGTGTACAAATGATCGAAACAGATCTCTGGGGATGCATTTTCATCTTGATAAGTAATGCCGGCATCGAGTGAGAATTCGTGCAATCCGCGCGCGATTTGAGTGGAATTGAGTGACTTTATTTCGATATTTAGCTTGGGACAGGCTTTACGCAAATCGGTAGACAAGTTGGCGGCAAACGGCAGCGCCGTGGGTACAACACCGAGCACCAAAACACCTTGTAACCCGCCCTTGGACGCTTCAAGATCTTGCAACAAGCCTTCTGCATTGGAGAGAATTTGTCGTGCCCATTTAAGAACAATCTCGCCATCACGAGTAAAACCCTGGAATTTATTTCCCCGTCGGACAATGGGTACATCCAGATCTTCTTCAAGCTTTCTTATGCGAGCAGAAAATGCCGGCTGCGAAATACCGAATTCACGCGCAGCCTCAGTGAAGTGTTTATGCCTTGCCAATGCAAGCAATAATTGAAGATCACGGGTTTGCGGATAATGTGGCATTTACTCAGCATGCCATAAACAAAAAAAGGCTGCCCCGAAGGACAGCCCTTTGTTATTACAAAGAGTCGTTCTTAACTTAGTCTGGCAAGTGATCGTTGCTGATCAGACCACGGTAGATCAAAGCACCGATGATAGCACCAGCAATGGGTGCTGCCCAAAACAACCACAGTTGTTCAGTCAGAGGCGCCGTTACAGCACCAGTACCACCTTCACCAAAGACATAAGCAATGACAGCTTGTCCAGTTGAACGTGCAGGGTTAACACTGGTATTCGACACAGGAATAGAAACCAAGTGAATCAGTGTGAGACCAAGACCGATCGCCAGACCACCCATGGCTGGAGCAGCTCTGCGAGCCGTTGCACCCATAATGATAATCAGGAATACAGCGGTAAGAACAACTTCAGTAACCAGAACAGCCGTCATGCTGAAGCCACCTGGAGAGTATTCACCATAACCATTAGTAGCAAAAGTACCAGCACCATCGGCAATGCTAAAACCTTCCTGGCCAGATGCCATAGTATAGATAGTGAATGCCGCGAGACATGCACCAATTACCTGAGCAATGATATAGCCCGGTACATGCGCTGCGGAAAAACGGCCACCAAAAGTCAAACCAAGTGTTACCGCCGGGTTGAAGTGACCACCAGAGACATGACCAACCGCGTATGCACCTGTAACAACAGTTAGACCAAACGCCAAACTCACACCTACGAATCCTAGCCCGAGGCTTGTGCCATTTCCACCTGTTCCAAAATCAGCCGCCATGATTGCTGCACCGCAGCCACCAAGCACTAACCAGAACGTTCCAAACACTTCTGCAAACAGTGCTCTGCCCATATTAATCAGCTCCTAACTTGTTTTATAAATTGATTTAAATGGCAACCATAGCCTGGTCACCCATACACACACCAAGCGCTATCCATACTAGCGCCACTTAACGAACAATGTGATTGTGCAACAAATATTGGCTTGCCTGTATGCATGAGCATTCAGGATTGCGTTATTTGCTTATTACAAACTAGTAGATTTCACACCAGAATGCAGGATCAAAACGCAGATGGCCAATTTTCTGCCAGCAATAAAGCTGTCTTTGTGGCTAAAAAAACCAATAAAGCTTTCCGTACCAGTAAAGCTTTTTCCTCATCAACAGCCTTGCCATAACTTGTTGGTAATATTACAACAGTTGTAATACCAGCAGTGTGTATCATTTTGTGAAATTGACTCAGAACAATAATGCATGTCATTGAAGTTTCCAAGTCAGCTCTTGGAAATACTTCATGATTAAAAGCTAAGGGAAAACACAACATAAACTCTGTCAAAGAAAAAATGTAAACAAAAACGTCTTTTATCCTGAATCGATTTTATTCATATTAATTGGGTACGTTAAATGGGTACGAGTCTTCAAAGCAGACGATACAATTTGCATTTAGTTGTTGGGTTTATCCGGTTGTTACAGACTATATTGAAATTGCCTTATATCACTTGTGGCGATGAAGCTTTCAACTATTAAACGCTCAGCAAAGTTATCCGATTGCGGTCACTATCGCTACACATTAAGGCGTGCATGGCATCTGAATCGCGCAGATAAAAGTACGACAATCACTTTTATCGGTCTGAATCCTTCAACGGCGGATGCGAGCATTGATGACCCTACCCTGCGTCGTTGTATGTCTTTTTCTGATAAATGGGGGTACAAGACACTTTATATGGTCAACCTGTTTGGTTACAGAGCTACTGATCCGAAAAAGCTCTATACCTGCATCGACCCTGTGGGCATCGATAACGATAAATACATAAAAGCGGCTATCAGAAAATCATCTATGGTAATTGCTTGCTGGGGAGAACATGGCAACTTGCTGTCACGTGATAAGGCAGTCAATACCCGTTATTCTGAAAAACTTCACAGTCTTCGCATTAACAAATCCGGGCAGCCGGCGCACCCTCTCTATCTTTCAGCAACGGTTAAACCCAGCAAATATCAGCGCCCTTGAGCAATGCATAAAAGTGTGTTGAGGCGACTCAGAACTGGGGTGTGATACGAAGTCTAAAACTGAAGGCTTTAAACTGAAGAGTTGCAGAAAAATCAGTACTGTAATTCTGATTTCCTGATCGCGCTTGCGATACGCTGGTCGCGAGGAGCTTTAAATCAAGGGAATCATTCGGGTCAATAAGATCATTCGCATTTTTCTTTATCACGTTATTTTTAGTCACTGCCCATCTGATTGGAAACGCCTATGAGCACTTTGATTATGAAAATAGTTGTTTTGAGTGATGAGGATTATCCCGTTGCTTACAATTTTTCTTCTAGATAAGACGTCATTCTGTCAGCAGTTGACTCAATGGTTTATCCGGTTAATGGCCCCATAACGAAAACGCCACCAACTATCCTGCTTAAGACATTGCCTCTTTCCGAGCAAACATAATTTTGACGCGAGCCACAGATTAAATCGCGCGTTTTATTCATTCGCTCGGTTATTACAGTATACTGCCCCCGCTCGGTTCCAATTGCTGGATTAAACGGGAACAAAGTGAAATGCTTTGGCTGCCCCCGCAACTGTAAGTGATTGCGCACACCTTTTTTGCCACTGGTTAACGCCGGGAAGGCAGGCGTGCTATCAGATTTAATCAATCTGCATCACAAGCCAGGAGACCTGCCGCGTACTTATCTATCACTGCTAAACGGGGTCGTTTGGTTGGTGCTCATTTTAGACTTGGCCTTGACAGACAAGGCATCTATTTTTTGCACTAAGCACCCACTCCAGCTATCGGGATTATGCGGGTGTGCGTTCTAATACAAGTTCCTGAAAAGGCTGACGTAATTTTCACATCGCGCTCGCCCTTTTATCAGGCTAGCCGGTTTGCCAGTGTGGCTATAGGCACAATGCTACTTGCCAGCTCTACTCATCTTGCAGCTCAGGAAGTACTCGACACCATCGATATTATTGCCGATGAAGCTGTCATTGAAACCGGTGATGTGGTTCATGAGGAGTTCTCTGGCAGCCATGTGCGGGTTGTGCGAGAACAGCTGGAACGCGATGATGTCACGCTGGGCGAAATCCTCTCTTTTGAAACCGGTGTACAGCTGCGTGAGATTGGTGGAATTGGCAGCTTCTCAGCTATAAGCATTCGAGGTGGCAGTAACCAGCAGACCGGTGTATTTCTAGATGGCATTTCTCTAAATAACGGAGGCAATTCTGTTGTCGATTTATCTACGCTAGAAGTGCTGAATATTGAATCTGCCGATATCTACCGTGGCAGTTCACCGATACAGCTTGCGCAAGGCGCCGTGGCAGGGTCGCTCAATCTTAATACCATCAGTGCAAGTGAAGATCCTTCAACCAAAGTGGTGCTCAGCGCGGGCAGCTTTTCAACCCAGCAATTTCAATTAGCACATCGATCCCAACAAGGCCGCTGGGATGTCGTTGGTGCGGCCAGCCGACAAGCCAGCCAAAATGATTTTGACTTCAACAACGATAATGGCACCCCACTCAATCCACTTGACGATCGCGAACAGCAACGCGCGAATGCAGCGCTCGACAAACTGGGTTTGCTATCGCGCATTGGGTATCGCTGGTCAGATCTATCCAGAACCGATGTGCTAGTGCAGGCAAACCGTCGTGATCTTGGTGTACCAGAATTTCGAAACAGGCCTGACAACCAGGCGCAGTTTGATACTGAGGGTTATCAGTTTCAGTTAAAACACACACTTGACGGCATTGGCGATTGGAATACCAGCCTTAGCCTGTTTCAGCATGTGCAGGATAATCGTTTTAGCGACTTACTGACGCAAATAGGGCTTCAGCCACAGGACACAAAACGCGAAACGCTCACTAAGGGTATACAAACCTATATTGAACGTATTGGTGTTAGCGGAACATTCGGACTTTCAGCATCAATAAGAACAGAAGCGCTGGTATCGACAGACCAGATCGACCCTATAGAGAATTTTGAAGTTGACCGTGCCAGCGCAAATGTTAATGCACAATATGCTTTTTACCTGGCCAACGATGCTCTTCTTATAACGCCGGCACTGCGTTGGCAAAGCGTATCTGACGACTTTCGCGGTGCCAATGCCAACGTAGTTTCTGATATTTCCAGCCAAGTCTTAAGCCCTCAAATCGGCCTCAAATACACTCGCAACGATCAACTTCAGCTACACGCCAATGCAGGGGTGTTTCATAGAGAACCCGCCTTCTTTGAATTATTCGGTAGCCGCGGCTTGATTCGAGGCACAAACACACTCGAAGCCGAACGCGGCTTCAACCTTGATGCTGGCATCCACTATCAATGGTCCAGGAATGCCAAATCAAGTTTGTCCGTTTTCTCGAACTGGCGAGATGATCTTATTACCATCGTGTTTAATGCCCAGGGTATTGGTCGCAGCATCAATGCAGGTAAAGCAACCGTGATGGGAATCGAGCTGGCCAATGAATTTAGATACAAGGAAAAATACAGCGCTCAGTTCAACTGGACACTTCAGGATACCAATAGCCTCTCAGATATTCTGGCTTTTAGAAACCAGCAACTGCCAGGGCAAGCTCGCTCTACCGCGTTTGCCCGGTTTCAAATGAAAAACAAACGTTCACGGCTATGGTTCGAACTAGAAAGCAAGAGCAAGTACTTCTTTGATCAGGGAAATACATTACCTGCACAAAGCTTTTTTACCCAAAACATCGGCGTTGATTTTTTGCTGAAGCGGTTTCAGTTACGCGCAGCAATAAGCAACCTGAGTGATGTTGCCATTGAAGACTTCAACGGATTCCCACGGCCAGGCCGTGCTTTTTTTCTGACATTAACCTACCGACTTTAGTCGATCCATCAAGAGATAAAAATGAAATTTTATAAACCCACAAGTTTAATCAACAAGCACCGCCTCGCGATCACTGTACTAGTCACCGCTTTGTCATTAGGTGCATGTAGCTCAAATGACGACGATAGTGGTACGACCAGTGTTACCGACCCAGACATTAGCAACGAAGCTAACACTGAAACAAACACCGATACAGAAAATAATGCGGACAACGACCAAATGGGTTCACTTGATGGACCACAACAACTTGCGATCTTTGCAAGTGATGCGTTTGATCGCAGCGCGGGTCAGGTAGATCGCATATCCATCACAGATGGCTACGTAGGCATTGGTGGCTACACACCAACCATGTCAGATATTCGTGTAAAAACTGATGGCACATCTGTATTTGAACTGGGTCGTTTTCTTTTAGACAGCCTGACAAGGCTGAACCCCACAGACACATCAACTGCAGTTCAATTTAGCGTACTCGATGATGCTCAGGTTGCTAATCCACACGACTTAGCCTTTGCAAGTGAGGATAAGGCCTATGTTATCCGCTACGGTAGTAGCAGTATGCTCATCGTTAACCCTAACGCCGATGTGGAAGAGGATTTCAGAACCGGTGAACTGGATCTTTCCGCTTACGATCAAACAGGTGCACCTGATGCAACCTCTGGCGTTGTCGTTGGAAACCGCTTGTTTATTCTAATGCAAAGACTGGATGGAAATTTTGCTGCAACACAACAAAGCTATGTAGCGGTATTCGATACCACTACAGATACTGAAATTGACACAGGCAAGAGCAATGAAGAGGGCTTACTGGGCATCGCACTGGGCACTTTAAACGCGGAAAACATGCGTTATAACGAAACCCTTGGCCAGCTGGTTTTGACCGGTCGCGGCGATCTATTTTTATCTGACGGCGAACTTGAAGATCCATACCAGGGCGGCATTCAGACAATCGATCCGGAGACTTTTGAAGTCACAACCCTATTAGATGACGGCACTGCAGATTCGAACCAGGGTTTTATTGGTAATTCAGTTGTACTCGACAATATGAAAGGTTATGTTCGTTTGATGCGTAATTTCGATCCAACGACTTTTATATTTGGAGAAACCAGTGTACATTCTTTTAATGCACTAACCGGTGAAGTTGGTGATGAAATTACAGCGGTTCAAGGTATGGATGTTTCTACAATGAACATTGGATCTGACGGTAACTTGTGGCTTGGTGTGCGAAGTGAAAACCCAGGCTTTGTTTTACTTAACCCTGCCGATGACAGTGTTGTAAATCCTTTATTGGCAACAACATTTAGTCCTCTAAATGTTGTGTTTTTAACCACACAGTAAGCCCGCAGGCTAGCTGTCCTTATTGCAGCGTGTGTTGCTTGTACAGAATCAATCAACACATGCTGCAAGAGCTAAGCGCTTTTCTTTAGGACACTTGTTTTGTTCTCTACCAATAGCGTGTAAAACTCTTCAGCCGAAATGGGCTTACTGCAGTAGTAGCCCTGGTATTCCTCGCACTTTAAGGCCATTATATGCGCTAGCTGATGGTGTGTTTCAATGCCTTCTGCAACAACGCTTAAGCCCAGATCATGAGCTAGCGACGTCACTGCTTTGACTATTGGCATCCGATCTTTAAAAGACTTAATCTCTTTTATAAAAGAGCGATCAATCTTTAGTTGATCCAGCGGAAAACGTTGTAGGTAGCTAAGAGATGAATAACCCGTTCCAAAATCGTCGATCGAGAGCTTCACACCTATCTCTTTAAGTTGTTGCAACTTGACGATGTTGGTTTCCGCATTCTCCATTATCATATTTTCGGTCAGCTCTACAACGAGCGAAGCTGCGGGCAAGCCACTATCGTCAAGTGCGCTTTGTACTATTTTAATAAAATCTGTTTCGTGTAACTGTCTGATCGATACATTGACAGCAATTTTGAAATCGGGGTGACCCTTTTCGCGCCATTGTTGAGCGGTTTGGCAAGACTCCCGCAAAACCCATTCACCAATTGACACAATCATGCCAGTGTCCTCTGCGAGCGGTATAAAGTCGACTGGGGATATCAGACCAAATTCTGGATGCATCCATCGAACCAACGCTTCCGCACCGGCAATCAGACCAGTAGGCACATTGACTTTTGGCTGAAAGACCAGGAATATCTCACCGTTTTCTACCGCCGTACGCATGCCATTTTCCATGCTTAAAAGCTCACGGGCTCTTGCGTCCATTTGCTCTGAGTAAAACGCATATTGCGCATCACCACGCGATTTAGCGTGCATCATCGCGGTTTCGGCATCGTTCAGTAAGGCATCCACTGAACGTGTCTGCGCAGTGAGTGTCGACACGCCGATATCCAGGTTTAGGTATATATCCTGATTCTCTACGCTGAATGGTTCGTCCATAACGCGTGAGAACTCTTCAAGCAAACTGCACAACTCATCAGAAACATCCACTACGTCAGGAATGGGTTTTAGCACGGCAAAGCGATCGCCACCCGCTCTGGCAACAATTTGCCGACCAGACTGCGAACAGTAATTTGAACCAATACAAGACTGATTCATAAAATCAGTTAAACGATCGGCAAAAGCCCTTAGCACTTCGTCACCCCGTTCGGGACCAAGCGAATCATTGATGGCCTTGAAGCGGTTAATGTTTATCAGCAATAGTGCTGTTTTCGCATCCGTTTTAAAAGCGGCTTTTATCTCTTCTCCAACATGGCGAGTGAACTGATAGCGGTTAGGTAAATCAGTCAGCATGTCAACATTAAGAATTTTATGTTGATAAGCACGTGCAGACAAGGTATTGCGCATTCGCAGTGCCAGCTCACTGGCATCTACTGGCTTTGACAAAAAGTCGGTGGCCCCTAATTGAAGCACTTGAAGCTTGGTGTCAGAATCATCAGAGGATGTGAGAACGATCACTGGAGTATCTCCAAGTTCAGCATCCTCACGTATTGATTTTAATATTTCAAAACCGGACACCTTGGGCATGACCAGATCAAGCAACAAGACATCAGGCTTCTCTTGTCTCAGGCACTCCAAAGCCATAGCTGAATCGTCAAGCATGACAAAGCGGTTGTAACCTTCCGTCTCAAGATGAACCTGCAACACCTCCATGTTTAACGGTTCGTCATCGACCATCATAATCTTGGCCTGACCCATCAGCTGTGCTGTCTGGACCGCAAGATCACTTGGACTAATTTGTACATCTGTGTTTTTCACAATACCGCTTTTATTGTTTCACTTCAAAAAACTACTCACGCTGATTCAGCCAATGGAGGTAAATCATTCCAGCCTGCTTTTATCCTTTTAGCAAGTACTTCTATTTCCTGTAGTGTTATAACTAATCTTTCATCGTTCATTTCTTTCGCGCTGTTTTCAAGATCGAGCCCGAGGTCTTTAAATTGGGAAAATCCCACATTACCACCTGAGCCTTTCAACCAATGACCCAGTTTGGCAACCTGTTCAAAATCCTCTGACTCAATCGCTGCGCTGATAAGCCCTATCTGATCATCCAGTCTTGCTATGAATCGTTCGACAATCCCTCTAAAGCGAGGGTTAGTCATTGGGAGAGAGCTCACAATAGGGTTATCGACAACGCCTGATTCGGATTCAACATTGCTGCCCGTATTTGTGACCGTCCGCTTGGATTGAGCAGCAGATACCGTCTCGTTACTGAGGGTACTGGCTGCGGTAGCATCCTCAGCATTGAGCGAAACCGTCTGGATACGCGAGCGTATGTCTTTGATGTTACTTAGATATTGCGTGGCATCCTGCGCATTTGCAGCTTTCGCACTCTCTTCAAGTTTTAGCGCTGGCTCTTTGAACTGTGGAAAACCAACAGTACCCCCGGAGCCTTTGAGCCAATGAGCAGATCTTGCTAAGCCAGCAAAATCAGTATTATCCAGCTGCTCGTGCATCACCGTTAGTTCTTCATCGAGTTTGACAACAAACTGCTCTGCTATACGTGCAAATTTTGGGCTCTGCAGCGCAAGGGTACTGACGATAGCTTCTGGATTTTCCTGCCAATCACTGCTCTGAGCACGAAGAGATGGCGTCGGAACAGAAGGTGTAAGAGTCGATGGTGCCGGCGGTGCTGAGCCAGCTATAGTTTGTCTGGATTCTGTATTTTCTGTAGCAGCTTGTAACACCTGTGGTTCATCGGAATGCTGGCTTTCTTCATAAGTGCCACCAAGCAATTCTGCCAACATCTTTGTCAGCCTATCAAGATCAATTGGCTTGGTCATGTAGTGAGAAAAGCCTGCTTTAAGCACTTTGTGTTCATATCCTTTCATTGCGTTGGCCGTTAACGCAACTACAGGCTTTGTCCAACTGCGTTCGCGCATCAATTTAACTGCTCCAAAGCCATCGAGTACTGGCATCTGGATATCCATTAAAACGATATCGAAAGAATCTGTAAATAATTTATCAACCCCTTCCTGACCATTCTCGGCCGTTTCACAATCAATACCAATATCATTTAAAACAACGCTTAATAGCTCACGATTTTCTGGCCCATCATCGACTACCAGCGCTTTGCGACTGGGGAAGTTCCACGTTCCACTGCGAACAGTCTCGATCTCATCAAACGATGCAATGATTTGCGCCGGTGTTAACATCGCAACTGACTCAATGTCCCCGGGCGGCAGCACCACACAAAATGTACTGCCTTTGCCTTCTTCACTGCTTACAACGATATTTCCACCCATCGCAACAGCCAACTGACGGCTGATAGATAATCCAAGGCCTGTGCCGCCAAATCGGCGAGTAATAGATGCGTCTGCCTGCGTAAACGCATCGAATATTGTCGCAAGCTGCTTTTCACTCATGCCAATGCCGCTATCCGACACTTTGATTAAAAGGCGCAGCGGGCCTTGAGAATCATCATAACTTAGTACAACCTTCACTCCCCCTTGGTCGGTAAACTTAATCGCATTCCCGACAAGATTGGTTATCACCTGCCTGAGCCGAGATGGGTCACTGAAAATATGCTCGGGGAGATCGGTTTCGATATCAAGATCCAGAGAGATATTTTTTTCACGCGCCTTAACATCAAGTACGTGTAAAACTTCGTGCGATATAAGAGCCACTTTGCACGGTATAGACTCCACTTCCATCGCACCGGATTCAACCTTGGATAAATCCAGCACATCATTTATCAGTTCAAGTAGATGAGTTCCACTGTTTGAGATCGTGTTCAAGTGCCTTAAACGATCACCCTCTGTTTGGTTATATCCACGCTTGAGTACTTCTGTAAAGCCAAGAATCGACGTCATCGGCGTTCGTATTTCATGGCTCATATTTGATAAAAAGGCCGTTTTTGCACGATTCGCTTCTTCTGCCTCTTCCATGGATTGGCGCAAAAGAATCTCCTTCTCCTCAAGCAATGTGATGTCATCCAAACTTAAAAGCACACCACCAACATTACCTTTATCACCTACAACAGGTGAACAGTTAACAATGAACTTGCGCTGTCGACCATCTTTGTCTGTGTAGCCCACCATATCCATACGGGTTGGCTCACCAGTTTCAAATGCTTTCTGCCAGGGGTATTCGGTATCTGCAACGGCATTCTCTGCATCGGCGCCCTCTACAAGCTCTGTTGCAACCTGGTTCGTTATCCAATTTAATGAGTCTGCCTTGAGACCAACCAGCTCTTCCGCTGGCGTGCCTGCTAATTCAGCAAATGCCGCATTGGCTAAAACTACATTGCGCTTGCTATCAATAACAAGCAGTGATTCGGCGATGGTATCTAAAGCGTTGCGCACTCTCCCCGGCACAGCCTCAGAGGGATTGAGCTCCTTGAGCATTCTGCCAAGATAGAAGTAAAACATGGGCAGACTGATCAAACCAACAAAAAACATCAGACTCATCGGCCAGTTGCGAATTCGATCCAGCCAGGATAATGAATGACTTTCTTGAAACTTGAAATCCAGTTGTCCCCATTCCTGCTCGCCTCGCAGCATGGGTACTGAAACGATTGCAGCACCGGAAAAAATCTGAGCAGCAGCGCTGTTTTCAGATGTGGTACTTGTGTCGCTAACGGCGCCAAAAACAACATCGGTATTATCTGAATACCGGACCAGGCGGACGCTGTCGAGATCAGTATTACGCTCTATTATAAATTCCAGCGTGCCTCGAATGCCTGCCAGATCATTTCGCTTAAGTAGCAATGAATTGGATGTCGAAACAGCTTCAGCCAACGCAATGCGACCCTTTAATAAGTTATTTGCCCTGTCTGGAACAAAGCCCAAAACCATCGACAATAAAACGACTGAGGTAACCAATGACGATAAGCCAAACGCGATATGAAACCTGGGCGACAGACGGGGCAATCGTTTTCTGATGGATTTTAAAGTTGATAGCATTGTGCGCAGCTACGGTTGGGCTACTACGTTAATAATCGCACTGAGAAAAACCGCCAAGCTTAAAATAATGATGTAAGCGATCACGACGCAAAGAAATCCACTTGGCAGCGAACGCCACTGGGTACGGTTAAATCTGGATTTTCAAGCACAAGACGCACACCGAAAGTATCACTGGCAGCATCTGATATGGCATCTATGCGTCTTACTTCAGCTTCGAGTGTTCGATCTTCAAAACCAGGAGCAACTAATTGGATACCACCGAGCATTCCAGACTCAATTTGGCCTAGATATTCTAAAGGTACGATAACCTCGACATGCAAGGGATCAAGTTGCGCCACTTCGAATACGGGGTCATTGTCAACGTATTCACCTTTTGTTAAAAATCGCTCAACCACCGTACCATCTATGGGGCTGATAATCTGACGCCGCTCCACGGCTACGCGCGCTTGCTCAGCTTCAAGCACTGCAAGACGCTTACCCTCAAGCTCCTGCTTAACCTGAAGCTCTGCAATCCGTGATTCGGTTTCAACCTGATCCATCGTGTGTTTGGATATTGCAGATGTACGCAGCAGTTCGGCATTACGTTCGAGTGTACGCTGGCCAAATTCGGCACTGGCTTTTCTTAAACTAACGGAGGTGCCTTGTAAGGCGAGTTCTTCTGCAATGGCTAATGTGGCTTGCTCCAGACGCGAATCCAACGTTGCCATTAGACTGCCCTCGCTAACGTAGTCGCTTCGGTCATATTGCGTAGATTCAAGAATGCCTGGCACAGCAGAACCTAACTTGACAACAAGGCTTGGTTCAACAACGCAATCGATATTGGAAACTATCTCTCTACCCGCACTTAAGGGTTGTGGCGTAATACCAGCGAGCAGTAAAGTGGCACCACATAACACAGCAACTAAAGCACCGGGACGCGCAAAGGCGGCTATGTTTTTTGTATTTCCGTTTATGGCTGCGCCCTTTTTAGTTTTACTTTTTACAGTAAAGATATTTAGTCTGTTAGAAAAACCCAGTTTATCTAGAATATTTTTCATGCGGCTACACAGTAAATTGCTTTAGAAAGAGCTGGCGGGTTGAACGCCACCATCGCTGCCCAATGGATTCAGGCTCATGTTGCAGAGTGACGTACGCACGCCCACCAATACCTGGTACTCGTGCGCTTGCGGGCAGAGTCAACTCAATATGAAACACCCGCTCAAGGGTTCTTAAACCGTCCGTATCATGCGAAGCAACTGCTATGCCACGACGACCATCATAGGCCAGTGCAGGGCTAGGCAGCTCAAATGAAGCGGCTGGTGTCTGACGTGTTAAAGAGGCGGCCATTGGTCGACTGAATTGGTGCGCCAGGCGCACCTTTACATCAGTAACACCGGCTTGCAGCCGTTCAATCCGTTGCTGTGTAAGCACGGCCCGAACAACCAATTGTTCTGAATTGACGATGTAAGCTAACCGTTGCCCTTGTGTTACTCGACGCCCTGGTACGTTCATATTTTTTTCAAGCGCAAAAACTCCATCCAGCGCGGCGCGAATGTCCAGCTGCCCTAGCCTGTTGTCAATATCCGCAAGTTCTGCCTGCAGCGCATTTATGTCGGCCTGCAAGTTCCGAGCATGCGCTGGATTTATCTGATGGGCTGCCTTATGCTCAACCGATACTGCCGCAAGCTTTGCATTAATCACCGCTCTTTGTGTGTTGATATCCGGCGCATCCAAGCGCATCAGTAACTCACCTTGCTGTACCGCATCACCAGGCTGCACATACAGTTGCGCAATTTCGCCTTCACGGGCGGCAAACAGCTGCGCCTGATTCGGCACCCAAACCACACCCTCTGTTCTGGTGCTTGATGGTAAGGGTACAAAGCTCAAAAACATCAAAAGAACGCAAAATATAGCGCTAAACGCCCCGCCAACACGGTAACGCCGCTGCGCAAGCTCAGGTGCTTCCACAATAAAACATAACGCCCGCCACAGCGGTTTTATAAAAAATTGAGTGATGCCAAAAGCACCCAGTAACACACCAATAAAAAAGAATTTTTTAGCCAAATAAAACGCGATGACCAAGGTAATAAAACAACGATACGCCACACTGGTAAGCCCATAGATCATTAGCCATTTGCGCTCACCGACAGCAGCAACCGGTGACATTGCGTTATCAATCCTCAGAAGATACCGCTTGGCGACATACCGGTAGTATTGATTCGAGCGGTCTGCAAGGTTGGGGATATCAAGCCAGTCCTGAAGTATGTAGTAGCCATCAAACTTCAATAGCGGGTTAATGTTAAAAACGACAGTGGTCAATGAACCCATAATAAAAATAGAGAATGCCACATTGCTTAATAAACCTTGTTCGATAGTAATCCATAAAAGAAAAGCTAAAGCCGCAAGACCACCCTCGGCAATCATGCCAGCGGCGCTAACTAATATCCGTTTACTGCGTTGAGGAAATTGCCATGCATCACTGGCATCTATATAAGGCACAGGCATCAGTACCAAAAATGCAATTCCGCACTCATGTACCGAACCACCCCAGCGTTTTATGACTATTGCATGAGCAAATTCATGTAGGGCTTTGAGCAAAGGGTACATCAGGCCATATAACCACCAGTGCTGTGGGGCCATTGCAATACGTGACATTTCATCGATGATCTCGTCAAACGATAAAAATACAGCAATAGCTGCAACGAAAATCATGGTGCACAAAAAATAGAATACGGCTCGATTGAAAAGCCAATGCATGTGAATTACAACGAGGCTTAACCATTTATCCGGGTTATGCAAAGGGATTCTGACAGATAAGGGATTAAGAAAACGCTTGATCCCCGATGTGGATTCACGGTGTTTTTGCAGAATCAGACGTTCTGCTTCTGCAGGCAAACCAAGGTTAACAAGCCCTGCATTGCTCAATGGACCCAGCCAGTCAACGAGCTCCTGCTTACTCATTAGTTCTTCTTGTGTTTGTTCATCACCTGCTTGTAATTTTGTGTGGACAGGCTCGGTTCTATCGCGCGTATCTTTTTTTTGCTCCTGGTGTTGATCTACATGTTTCTCATTCTGCAACTGATCAGCAACCAGCTTCAGTATTGATTCAAGTGAATTTTTGCCATCCATCAATAATATAAGTCTGGCACCGAGGGCATTGAGCCGCAATTGTTCTCCAGTCACAGCATTGCGCACCAACAGCCAGGGCTCTCCTCTGATGGTTCGAGCTTGCATTGATACACCCGCGGCCAGAGACGGTTTACAGTGTTTGACCTGATCCCATTGAGCGCTAGCCTTGGATTCTGATTGCTCGGCCGAAGGTGATGCGTTAATGCTCATAGCAACCCAGACTTCCAGGCAACATAACGAATCCGATCAAATAATCTGTGTGTATATACCCATAGAATTGAGCGATGCCCAACGTTGACCTTGGCAATACCTTGCATACCGGGGCGAAGACGAGTTGCATCGCCACTGATGGTTGCTGGCAAACGAAATCTGCTCTGGCCTTTTTCTGAAACAGCAACAGGCATCAGCCCATCAAGAGTCGCATCCCATAACTGATTTGGTAACGAAGCCATACGCAGTTGCGCTGGTTGGCCCGAATCAATAAACGCAATATCATGTTCATCAACTTCCAATACCAGCCGATATTTTTCAGCTGATGCAATCTCGAAAAGAACATCACCTGACTTGACCGGTGCACCTAATTTTTGCGCCCAATCGCCTTGCATCAGCACACCGCTGAATGGAGCAAGCAACTGAGATTTCTGCATTTTTTGTTCTATTAATGCAACCTCAGCTGCAATCCTCTGTGCATCAGCGCGCAGACGGCTCAGCTCAGTTCGATTATGCGCTGCAAGCGCTTCAGAATACTGCTGGCGGTTTTTTTCCATCTCACTTTGCCACTTTTCGGCATTGAGGTTAAGCGTACTCGTATCAAGTGTTGCCAGCACAAACCCCGATTCAACGAATTCACCTGCACGCGCATGCGCTGACAGGACAAAGCCGTCTTGTTGTGCAACCAAAACTTGCCGGTCTGCAGCTTCAATATGCGCGATCGCATTCACCTTATGAGAAACTGGCACCAATGCACTTAACAGCAGCGCACAACAAGCCACGGTAAAACAGACACGTCGCTTCGACCACTGACCGAAGTTTATCCAGCGATTCTTGACTGTGCTGGCTCGTTCGTATAACCGCTCTTGCACACTTTTCTCGTTTGCATGCACAACGCTTAGTAGTGCACCAACCGGTTGCAATACATGATTAATGGCCTCTTTTTGTGCGGCTAAAAAAGGGGCATCTGCAGGGCGTTCCAACATCAGTAAAAAAGCATTTTTTCCCTCGCCACCAACACGCATAGAAAGCAAGGGGTGCTGATCATTAGCCTTGTATAACGCGCTATGGGCTGGCGCATCTTTATCCATATTCTCAGGCTGAAAACACAGTGTGCCTTTGACCCACGTCTCTTTAAATGCCTTGTGCAAATGACCTGCAAGTGCCCGTTTCTGGTCAATCTTCGATTGACCAGAAATCGCCATGAGCTTTAGTTTCCCAGACTGAGCCCGTGCCAGCGTAACGCGCGAGCAACCACAAAGCTCAGCAATGGAATTGACCAGTGAAAAGGCCAGCTCTTCAAGACCACCATGGCGACTCAGGTTACTCAGAAGGTTATGTGCCAGCGCTGCATCAGCGCGTTTTTGCGGTGCTTTTAAAGGTGCTCTCTTACTATCTTGAGTCAATTGTGAATCAAGCCAATGTGCAGCCCATCGACACAAGTGAATAGCCGCCTGCTTTTGATTGGTATCAAGGGACGTAGAGGCAATTACCAACACTCGCCTTTGCGACACATTACGATTTTTGAGGCAAAAGCCCAACAGGACGGTCGAAGGCCTGCCGCGCTTGATCACCATCTGAACAGGATTTTTAGACTCGCGAGCCCTCAGCACCAGCTGGCCAAACTCATCTGGCACATCGGTTTTTTCTGGAAAGCACCAATGCCGAGGCGCGGCTATTGAAGGCGCGGTCTCGCTTAAGGCTATCCAACGGCAATTGGGAACCATATTGATTAGCCAGGCAAGCCAGCGCTCTCGTGTATTATCATCAAGCACTGCCGACGCTTCATAAGAAGGTTGTTTGGGCTTGTTGCTAATCGGTGATTGTGGCGCTGCTGGCATGGGTATCTTAATCAGGCTCATCCGATAGCATCGGAGGTTAAACTCGGAACTGTTAGTCCCAATCGAGCAACTAGCACGCCATCGCGGTGTGTGCTTGTGAATGTTTTAACGAGTTTTGTGAACTACTCTGCCATGCAGTGCTTTTGACCCAAGTCTATTGAATCAGTAAGCTACATCTATGACTAATTTGTTGAACAGCTTGCGCAATATCGTCGGCACACAGAACCTGCTCTCACAATCTGAGGCTGCGCAACGCGCAAGCCATGTATGGGACGCAAGACCATTGCAAGCCATGGCATTGGTGAAGCCTGCCAACACCAAGGAAGTCAGCGCCGTTTTAGCCGCTTGCCACGCTGCGAATCAAAGCGTGGTAACCCACGGGGGCAGGACTGGGCTGGCGGATGGAGAGAAAAGTACCACCAGCGATATCGTGCTCTCGCTTGAACGTATGAACCAGATAGAATCTATTGATACCTCTGGCGCAACCATAACGGTCGAAGCGGGCTGTGTTCTTGATTCAGTGCATGCTGCCGCTGTTGAAAACGGCTTTATGTACGGTGTGGATCTTGGTGCAAGAGGTTCGTGCACCTTGGGCGGAAATATCTCTACCAATGCCGGTGGCTTGTCTGTCCTGCGATACGGTATGACACGCGAGCAGGTACTTGGACTCGAAGTGGTACTGGCCGATGGCACCGTACTCACATCAATGAATAGCATGATGAAAAACAATTCTGGCTATGATTTGAAACACCTGTTCATTGGTAGTGAAGGCACCCTGGGTGTTATCACCCGTGCTGTACTGCGGCTAAGACAAAAGACGCATAGCGTTAACACCTGCTTACTGGCATTTAATCGATTCGAACAAGCCAACAAGGTACTGCAAATACTCTCAGCAAAACTGAATGCTCAGCTGAACGCTTTCGAAATTATCTGGAACCCCTACTTCCAGCTCGTTACAGATCCAGATATCAGTGGCACAGCAAAAGCGCCTCTTGATCGAGATTATCCTGTGTATGCTATTGCCGAAGCGCGCGGTACAGCAGCTGAAGATGACAAGGCACTTTTTGAACGTGTGTTGGAAAACATCCTGGAAGAACACCTGCTTGCAGATGCTGTTATTGCTCAATCTGAGCAGGAAAGAAAAAATATATGGCATATCCGCGAAAATCTGGACCCCTTACTGAGCTTTTGTCCAAATTATAACTATGACGTCAGTTTACCCATCGCATCAATGCAAAGTTACGTCGAAGGCATCGAATCCGAAGTTCAAAAAAAATGGCCAACTGCAAAGTGTTTTGCCTACGGCCATATGGCTGACTGCAATCTGCACATTACCATCGTTCCTTTTCCAGAATATGTTTCAGAATCATTCGCACTGTCTAATTACAATGCGCCAATCGATCAAAAGCTGGTTGAAGAATATTACGAACAATGTAATCAAATAGTGTTCGAACCACTCAAACCTCTAGGGGGTTCAATCTCTGCAGAGCACGGTATCGGCACTCTCAAAAAACAGTACCTACCCTACTCTCGTACTAGTGCTGAACTGGCGCTCATGCGATCTCTAAAAAATACCCTCGACCCAAGCAACATTTTAAACCCTGGCAAAGTGGTATGAGCAAGGAGGGCTGAAGCGGACTTACTGGAAAAGCTCCACTAACTCTGATTAAGACGACGACTCATGACTCGCACAACCGGCAACTGCAGTAAACCTGCAAAAACACAAAACGCCGACATATAGTACAACTGATGCTCAAAATTGATGCCCTGATCAATGAGCCACCCAGTAATACCAGGTCCAGCGGCTGACGAGAACACCATGCCGGCAAACACGACTGACCTGACAGCACCAAGATATCGAACCCCGTAAACCTCTGACCAAACTGCGCCAAACACAGCGGTGTATACCCCTTGCGACAAGCCCATCAAAAACATCGCTGGCAACAACATCAGCTGCTCACTTGATACCGCCAACGAAAACGCTGCAAGAGACAAGGGCAACACAATGAACGGCAGTAGGCGGTATGCAGACACACGATCAACTAACATGCCCGTGAGTAATGCCGTTACAACCGTTGTAACAGACATCAAGCTGAACCCAACAACCATGGAAGCACGCGCCCAGCCCTTAAACTCCAGAAAATGCACCTGATGAAACCAGATAGAGGTACCAATGAAGCCGGGAGCAAGCACTGCGATACAAATAACCCAGAACCACTTGTCGGCGACAACCTCTCGGCGCGTCCATTGATGCCCCTGTTCCGGCGCTTCAACCTCGTGACCCAAGGGTTGTCGATCCTGACCAAAACACAGGCGGGTAAGCGGCAATGCGACGAGTATCAATGCCAGCGCGCAGCCCCACCACAACAGCCGGTAATCGAGAATAGCCAGCAAAGGAACTATGACCCACGGTAACAGACCCTCTCCCAACTGGTGACCAGAACCGGTAATTGCAACCGCCCTGCCTCGCGTACTGACAAACCAGCGCCCCATTGCCGTCATCGCGGTATGCGTCATCATTCCTTGCCCACATAAGCGCAGCAGGAACACGGCCAAGGACAGCATATAGACCGATTCAGCTGAAGCCATTACGGCGCAAGCACAGGAATAGAGCAGAATAACCGCGCTCGCTACATGCCTAACAGAGACATGGTCAACGACTTTTCCTATAAAAATGAGTGTGATAGCACTGCACAAGGTGCCAATCATGTAGACAGAACCAAACTCACCATGGCTCAGGGTAAATTCGCCACGGATCTGGCCCGCATAAAACGCAATGAAGAAGGTTTGGCCAAAACTTGAGAAAAACGTCAGAGTGAGTCCACCGGCTAACCATCTGGCGTTTGTCTTAATAAACGTTCGGAAATTCACAAAAACAGACTCTCCGGCCGATAGCAGTACACAACAGTACAACAGCCACCGTTTTCGCGTTATAATAATGGACTTCGCGACGGGATCAAGCTTTTATTCGTCGGTCGCAGACGACTTTCGCGCCTTTTCTGGCTCATTAATTAAGCTGCTCGATGTGTATCACTGCTTGCACTTTTTAAGAATGTCGGGGATTTTCAACTATTTTTGCAGTTGCATTAATGAATACTTATTTCGAGTAATTTATTTTTTATGTAGATAGAGCCGCTTCGAATAGTGCAACAAAGCGTCAAGGCAGTAAAAGTTAAACCAGCAAAAGGGTTAAGGTGCAGCAGTTAAGGTGCAGCAGTTAACGTGCAGCAGTTAACGTGCAGCAGTTAAGGCGCAGCGGTTAAGGTGCAGCAATGAGCTGAGCCGTAACGGTTATGCAGCACAGGGTGAGTCATCAAAGAGTAATGCAGAATA
This sequence comes from uncultured Granulosicoccaceae bacterium, assembly GCA_938038175.1. Taxonomy (GTDB): domain Bacteria; phylum Pseudomonadota; class Gammaproteobacteria; order Granulosicoccales; family Granulosicoccaceae; genus Granulosicoccus. The sequence continues at coordinate 22,176 of CALHRQ010000286.1, forward strand.
CGTAAATCATACGCATTTCAAAACAATCAATTTAGAGCTAAGTCCATAGAGAATTAATACGTGAGTCAAACCGATAACGAACAACAACTAAGAATTTGGAAAGATCTGGCCATCAGCAAGCAAATGTTGATGAACGAAGCAGCGAGCGCATTGAAGCTGAAAGATGACTTCACTGCCGAAGACCTAAAGGCTGCCCTTAATACCGCCATTAAACGTGCTCGTGAAGCAGACGATGATATGGCCAAAACCCGTGCCGAAGCGGAACTGCAGATTTCTGAAATGCAGCAATCGGTCAAGAAGACAGAAAAATCACGGACCGAAGCGGAAACTGCGCGCGATGAAGCACTAAAAGAAAAAGACGCCGCTGAGCAGCAGCTGAGTAATGGTCGTAAAGACAATGCTGAGGCATTGAAAAAAGCCAAGCGTCAGGTAGAAGACAAGCAGAAAGAACTTAAAGCGATCAATCAGGCATTGGCAGATACACCTGAAAATATC
>CALHRQ010000287.1 GCA_938038175.1 uncultured Granulosicoccaceae bacterium
GAAAAATGGTTTGATGATGTGCAAGTCATTAAAGGAGTTGATTTGCAAATTAATGACAGTGAGTTTGTCGTTTTTGTAGGCCCATCTGGCTGTGGTAAATCGACTTTGTTACGCATGATTGGCGGTCTTGAAGATATATCGCGCGGCACTCTGGAAATAGATGGCGTTGATGTCAGTGATCAGCCCCCGTCAGAGCGTGGCCTGTCTATGGTGTTTCAATCCTATGCGCTGTATCCACACATGTCGGTCAGGGACAATATGGGGTTTTCCCTAAAAACCGCTGGTGTCTCTTCTGATGAAATAGCCGTTAAAGTCAATGCTGTTGCAGAAACATTAAAACTTACCGATTATCTTGAGCGTCGCCCCAAAGAGCTCTCTGGCGGGCAGCGCCAGCGTGTCGCAATCGGCCGTTCTATTGTACGTGAGCCAACGGCTTTTCTATTTGATGAGCCTTTGTCTAATCTTGATGCCGCTCTGCGTGTCGAAATGCGCTATGAGATTTCAAAATTGCATCAGTTGTTGGACGCAACGATGGTTTATGTTACTCACGATCAGGTTGAAGCCATGACACTGGCTGATCGTATTGTTGTAGTGGATGCGGGCAGAATCATACAAGTAGGTACTCCTCACGACTTATACAATAAACCCAACAATGTATTTGTTGCTCAGTTTATCGGTAGTCCAAAAATGAATATCATGCCATGCAGTGTCAATGGTAATAGGTTTGAACTGGCGGATGGTCGTCACGGATATTATCCAGAGTATGGTGACACTACAGTACAACTCGGTATTCGTGCAGAACACATCACCTTATGCAATGTGGGTGGTGCGCAGTGCGATGGTGTGATCGAAGTGGTGGAATACCTTGGTGCTGATACCTTTGTTATAGTGCAGTGTGGTAGTTTAGGACAGGTGTCAGTGCGGCTACCAGGTGATACGGCGCTAAGACCTGGAGATGGAGTTGGTCTTGAATTTAACCAGGAACACACGGTTTTTTTTGATGCCTCCGGTAATGCTGTTCGCTGATTTTCCACTGAGTGTTAGATGAGGTCTTGCGTGAAAAATATATTGATATCTATAACTTGGATGTTTGGCTTGTTGAGTAATTGAGCCCTACACTAATTAAGTCGTTAATTTTACTAAGTTGATCATTCAACTATGTTGTAAGTTTAACGTTGCTATTGATAAGTTAATGTTTATTGTTTGTTATTTTCAGAATTGCTTTTGCGATTCGATAAACAAGAGTTGTCCTGATAGAACTCCTTTCTGGCTTGTTATAACCAAGTAGTTTAATAAGGGCTTATACATAAAACAAATAGCCCATGAGCGCTAATCAAAAATGAACGACAAAAAAAAAGTCACAACTCACGATTCTGACGAAGATGCTCGCAACGAGAATATACTCATCTATGTTAACGGTGAAATAGTCCCACGCGAATCAGCGAAAGTCTCTGTATACGATTCCGGCTTTATGTTAGGCGATGGTATGTGGGAAGGCATGCGTCTTTACGATGGTCAGTGGGTGTTTTTCGAAGAGCATATGGACCGGCTTTTTAACAGTTGTAAAGCGGTATCACTGGATATTGGTATGACAAGGCAAGATATACACGCCGCTTTGCAGGCTACAGCGGAAGCGAACAACATGACAAGCGATGTACATTGCCGTCTGATGGTAACGCGCGGTGTCAAAGTCAAGCCCTTTCAGCATCCTGGCTTGTCGCGAAGTGGTCCTACGATCGTCATTATTATGGAGCACTCTAAGCCCATAGACAGGATGAAAGTCGGCGGTATTCGGCTAGCCAGCGTGCCACAGGTTCGAGGCCTGCCTCATTCTCAGGACGCCAAGTTTAATTCACACTCCAAGCTTAATTGCGTTATTGCCTGTTTGCAGGCAGAAGCCGCTGGAGCAGATGAAGGGCTGATGCTGGACCCGCACGGTTTTGTTAATACCACCAATGCCTGTAACTTTTTTATTGTCAGACAAGGTGAGGTCTGGACATCAAGCGGCGACTATTGCATGAACGGTGTCACACGACAAAAAGTGATTGATTTATGCCGCGCCAACGATATACCGGTATTTGAGAAAAACTTTTCACTATACGAAGCGTACAGTGCAGACGAGGCTTTTTTAACGGGCACTTTTGGTGCACAAACGCCAGTAGCGGAGATCGACGGCCGTGTTATTGGCGATGGCAGGACGCCGGAACTGACCTTGCGTATCCGAAACCTGTACGCAAAGTTAATTCAAACTTTCTTAAAATCGTAATTTAACCGGTAGGCTGACGATTATCTAGCTGGGAGTGGACTTTAAGAATAGCTTTCGCCAGAACGCCTTATACTTTGGTTTTTGCCACGCTGTGTTTTTGAAAACAGAGCCCATTTGTGTCAGTATGTGTCAGTCTTGATGTTTGGAGTAAGTCTTTGCACCCGGTTCTTTCCACCGTACTAAAGCGTTTAGGGCTTGGTCTCATCACGCTATTCGTGGTGTCAGCCATCATTTTCAGTTCCATATCGTTGCTCCCCGGTGATTTTGGTGAAGCTGTGTTGGGGCAGGCGGCGACAGAGGATACTGTTGCGGCGTTCAGAAAAGAACTGGGTCTCGATAAACCTGCTGTTACACGCTATTTTGAGTGGGTCGGGTCGGTACTTAGAGGTGATCTGGGTACCTCATTTTCTGGCCGTGCTGCATCCGGTGTTAATCGCGCACGATCGGTTGTCGAACTGGTCAAACCGCGCTTGCAAAACACACTCTTTTTAGCCGGAGTGACGGCAATCATTGCGGTCCCACTGGCTTTAATTTTGGGGCTGGCAGCGGCACTGTATCGAAACTCTTATTTTGATCGCACTGTCAATGTAACAACCCTGACCACTATCGCAATGCCTGAATTTTTTGTGGCTTATATACTTATTCTGTTCTTCTCATCTTTATTGCCCTGGTTTCCATCACTTGCCAATGTCAGCGCTGAAACACCTTTTTGGGAACGCCTGTATAAGATCTCATTACCGGCAATTACACTGACCTTGGTAATCATGGCGCACATGATGCGCATGACACGAGCGGCGATCATTAATTTATTGGCCAGTGATTACATCGAAATGGCACGCCTAAAAGGTGCGTCACGCCGAGAAGTTATTTTAAAGCATGCGCTGCCTAATGCATGGGCACCAATTGCGACGGTGATAGCTTTTAATCTTGCATTTCTTGTCGTTGGTGTTGTCGTGGTAGAAGTTGTGTTTGTCTATCCTGGTATAGGGCAGCTGATGGTAGACGCTGTAACCAGTCGCGATATCCCGGTAGTCCAGGCTTGTGCATTAATCTTTGCCGGCACTTATATTTTGCTTAACCTGCTTGCCGATGTCATTGGTATCGTCAGTAATCCGAGATTGCTTCACCCGCGATGAATACTCAATACGAAAACTATTCCGCCGCTGCGGAGGTTGGTGCGGTGCGTAAACGTCGTTCGCGGCTTGAACGCATATGGATCGACTTAAAGAAAGCACCGTTATCCGCCTGGTTTGGCATGATTGTCGTGTTTGCCTATATGGTTGTAGCGCTATTTGCACCACTAATAGCACCTTACGGTGAGGCTGAGGTATTTCCTGAAGCAAATGCCGCATGGAGCAGCCAATTTATTTTTGGTACTGACCAGATAGGCCGTGACATGCTAAGCAGGCTTATATACGGTGCGCGCAACACAATGGGCATTGCTTTAATGACAACACTGTTGTCGTTTTTAATTGGTGGTTCATTAGGGCTTATCGCTGCTATAAGTAGAGGCTGGTTGGATCAACTCTTAAGTCGTTCTGTAGATGTTTTAATGGCAATTCCCAGCCTTATCTTCGCACTGATGTTGCTTTCGATTTTTGGATCAACAGTGACGAACCTGGTTATCATCATTGCATTGCTGGATTCCACGCGGGTATTTCGTCTGACAAGGTCGGTCGCCGTCAACGTAGTGGTTATGGACTATGTTGAAGCAGCAAAACTAAGAGGTGAGGGCCTTGGCTGGATTATGCGTAAAGAGCTTTTGCCTAATATCATGCCACCATTGGTTGCAGAATTTGGCTTGCGCTTCAGTTTTGTGTTTCTCACTATTGCAGCGCTAAGCTTTTTAGGCGTTGGCATTCAGCCACCAACAGCGGATTGGGGTTCCATGGTGCGTGATAACGCAAACTTGATACAGTTTGCCGGGATCGATTTCAGGATAGGTTTAACACCTTTATTGCCAGCTGCTGCAATCGCCTTGCTGACTGTTGCTGTTAACTTTGTTGTTGACTGGTTTTTACACAAAACCAGTGGCATCCGCGATGAGCATTAAGTTTGAGCATTGAAAAGATGGATGCTGATGAAATGAATAACAACCAATCCGGTGCTGCTGCCGGAGATGTTTTACTTGAAATGCGCGATGTGCATATCGAAGGATTTTCCGACGAGCAGTGGCACCCCATTATTAAGGGCGTTGATATCACTTTAAAGCGCGGTGAAATCATGGGCCTTATTGGTGAATCAGGTGCAGGTAAATCGACACTGGGTTTAGCTGCCATGGGATTTGCCAGACCAGGTTGCCGTATTACCAAAGGCACCATCCGGTTTGATAATCAGGAGCTCACAGAGTTGCCTAAAAAAAACAAACGCGAATTATGGGGCACCAGGATTGCCTATGTTGCGCAATCTGCTGCAGCTTCATTTAACCCTGCACACCGGCTAATTGATCAAACCGTTGAAGCTGCAAATCGCAGTCAGATTCGCCCAGTGGCAGAGTCTCGCAGCGATGCTATCGATTTGTTTAAAGCTTTGCAGCTGCCTTCGCCAGATACGATTGGCAGCCGTTATCCACACCAGGTTTCGGGTGGACAGTTACAGCGAGTAATGACAGCGATGGCCATGTCGCCTCGCCCAGATCTGATCATATTTGACGAACCAACCACTGCGTTAGATGTAACAACACAAGTAGAAGTGTTAGCATCCATGCGCAAGATTGTCGAAGAGTTTCATACCGCTGCAATCTACATCACACACGACTTGGCAGTGGTTGCTCAAATGGCCGACTTTATCAAAGTGCTGCGCTATGGCGATGAAGTAGAAGAAGCGCCAACACGATCGATGTTGTCAGCTCCGCAACAGGAATACACAAAATCGCTTTGGTCGGTACGTGATTTTGAGAAGCCGGAAGAACAAGGTGATGATGTTGTGTTAAGCCTTGATGGGATCGATGCCGCTTATGGTAAAACCAAAGTACTGCATGATATTAATATCTCTTTAACACGCGGTAAAACGGTTGCTGTTGTTGGAGAATCAGGTTCAGGTAAATCAACTGCTGCAAGAGTCATTACAGGCTTGTTGCCACCGGGTAAAGGCCAGGTAGTTTTTAATGGTGAAGCATTACCACGCGAGTTAAAAGGTCGTTCCAAAGAACAATTACAACGCATCCAGATGATCTACCAGATGGCAGATACTGCGATGAACCCAAGGCAAACCGTTGGGCAGATTATCGGCAGGCCACTGGATTTTTATTTGGGCTTGACAGGCGCTGCGCAAGAAAAACGAGTGCTTGAGCTACTGAAGATGATCGAACTTGATGAGAGCTTTATCGATCGTTTGCCATCAGAACTCTCGGGTGGCCAAAAGCAACGTATCTGTATTGCGCGTGCATTGGCGGCTGAACCTGAAATAATCATTTGCGATGAGGTGACGTCAGCGCTTGATCAAATTGTTCAGGAAGGCATATTAAAATTGCTGTTGAGCCTACAAAAAGAGTTTGGCATTTCCTACCTGTTCATCACACACGATATTGCCACGGTCAAAGCCATCTCGGATGAGATTGTAGTGATGTTCCAGGGCAAGGTGGTTGAGCAAGGGTTGAAGAGTGAGATTCTCAATCCACCCTATCCGGAATACACCAAGCTATTGTTATCCTCTGTTCCGGAAATGGATCCGGATTGGCTGACGAATCTGCTCTCCGAGCGTGCTTAAACATTGTGCGTCTAACAATTGATGGTACAAACATCATCAGCATAGCTAACTCGTCTTCGCCAGTCAGGCAAGGCTAGCCCGTTAGGCCAATCGTTGCACCCCCGGCATTCACCGAAACAGCAGAACTCGCGCTACAATAGTCGCCATTATCTGCGGCGTATCAAGCCGCAGGCTACTTAAAGCAGAATTCACTATTTCCAGTGCTTGCTCAGAGTGCTGCGTGAGGATAAAAAGATGGCTAAAACTACGGACAAACAGTCAAAAGCAGTTGTTTTTGACAACAACCCCGGTCGAAATGCACAAACCTATGGGATTGCTCGTGAACTGGGTACTGATCTCGATCTTATCCACAAGCCATCTGTTGGTGTGATTGGTACCAAGGGTGATAGTCAGTGCTACCTGGGTGTGCAGAAAAAGGTTGAAGCGATTCACGAAAAGCTACGCGAGCGCATTGGCATGGGTGCCGGCAAAATGCAGCTGCGGCTGGTACAACCCGAATACACTGTTGCCACATCGGATGGAATGCGTAACGGCACCCGAGAAATGCGCTATTCACTTATTGGTCGAGAGGTTACACATGATACCGTCTGCGAACACTTGAGTGCCAGTGGCCTTGAAGGTGCGATCGCAGTGGTGGCTTGTGATAAACCCCCAGTCGGTACATTGGCTGGCCTGCTTGAACATAACCGTCCAGCTATTATTATGTCCGATGGTCCGATCAGACCTGGTAGAGATTCTGTCACTGAACAACCTATAGACATTATCAGTGGTTTCCAGGTTGCCGGAAATGACGATGCAGAATTTAAAAAACGTATCTCACGCGAAGCCTGCCCTGGTTACGGAAGCTGTGGTGGCATGTTCACCTACAACACCATGCAAACTTTTATCGGTGTTGTTGGTATGCAACCACTTGATATGGTGGCACCACCGTCTGATGACCCACGTCGTTTAAATGAATTTCCGGCGCAATTGGTTGAGTACCTGAACGGCCTGATCGAGCGTGGTCATACTCCGCGCGATATCGTTTCGCGTGATGCGATACGTAATGCGGTGATCGTATCCATGGCAGTAGGTGGATCAACCAATGTGTTGTTGCATGCTCCAGAAATTGCGCGCGCTGCAGGATTCAAAAGCTTTGCACAAGACATCATGTCGCCAGAAGAATTTAATCATCTGTCTAAAAATGTTGTGCCGGTATTAACTGATGCACGACCTTACGGCACTTACTCAATGGTCGACATTGATGAGAAGGGTGGTGTACAAGTGATTGTTAAAGCATTAATGGATGCTGGCTTATTGTATCCCGATACCTTAACGTGCACCGGTGAAACGCTGGCCGAGCAGGTAACGCGTCTAAACACCAGCGAACCGGATGGCACGGTGGTCTACCCCGTTTCTAAACCCTATAAAGATACCGGTGGCTTGCGTGTATTGGGTGGTAACTTATCCCCGGACTTCAGTGCTGTGTTAAAGCTTGCAGGTGTTGAAGGCGGTTTGGAAAATAATCGCTTTGTAGGCAAAGCACGTATGTTTGATGGTGAGCAAAAGCTACTGGATATGCTCGAAGATGCACCCGATACTTTTCAAAACCTCGATATGATAATTGTTCGCTATGAAGGCCCAAGTGGTGCGCCGGGTATGCCAGAGATGCTGGATTCAACCTCTCGTATCACAACGCTCTGTCGAGAAAAAGGTATTGTCGTGGGGCTTATGACGGATGCGCGTTTTTCAGGTGGGTCGGTTGGTCTTGTGATTGGTCATGTCGGTCCTGAGGCTGCACTGGGTGGCCCCATCGCATTTGTTGAAGACGGTGATGAGATTGTCGTTGACCTGAACACTAACGAAATCAACTGTAGTGCGCTTGAAGATGCTGCTCTTTTAAAAGAGCGCAAACGGGTGTGGGAAAAAGCAGTTGCTGATAATGGTGGCATTCATCCACTATGTGGCGATGTGGATACACGTTTACTTAACCGCATGCGGCGCTCAGCTGTGTCGGCAGTGTATGGCGCAGGCATGCATCCAGACAGAGAGCTATGGGTACCAGAGCCACGTGATGCTGTTCGCACAGGTTTTGTTCCCAAAAACAAATATAAAGAAGGTTCGGAAAAAGCATTTTAAGTTTTCTTCAAAACCTTTTGTCTATTGCACCGAGGCTTGTACACTGCGCCTCGGTGCCAACTACCAGAGCAAAGTTAATGGATGGATAAAGCAAAACCCTCGCTTACATTAGCTGTGCTTACTATCGTCACCGCCATATTCCTGTTTGATGTGCAGGGTGCGATGATCAAACATATGGGGTCGCAGTATCCTGTCGAACAGATTATTTTCTTTCGTAACTGCTTTGGTATATTTCCAAGTGTTATCGCTTTACTTGTTATGCGCGAGTGGCATAACAATGGCCGTCAATGGAGGCTGAGCCGCTGGAAGTTTGCGCTTTCGCGCGGCTTGGCGCTGGTAGGTGCGCAATTGTGTTTTTACTTTGCCATTATCAATATGCAATTGGCCACAGCAACAACACTGGCTTTTGCCGGACCTCTGTTTTTAACCACACTGTCTGTGCCAATGCTGGGACATAAGGTTGGCATCTGGCGAACTTTGGCTGTCTTACTCGGGTTTGCAGGTGTGGTACTCGTTTTACAACCGGGCAGTGATGCTTTCACGCCGATTGCCATACTTCCAATATGTGCAGCATTCTTTTATGCCATCGCAAGTTTGACATCGCGTTTTTTTAACGAAGATACGCCCACACCGCTCATTAATATATACGCCTCCGTTGGTTCCATTATTGGAGCAATATTATTAGTTTTGTTCGCTGGTAAATGGGCACCCATGACAACGCTTGCAGATTGGGGGTGGTTCATCGCTATGGGTTCTACAGGTGGTATGGCAGTGTTGTGTTTAATTACTGCCTATCGCATGGCTGATCCGAGCAGCCTGTCACCGTTTGAATATTTTGGCATACCGTTTTCGTTTGTGTTGGGTTGGGTGTTTTTTGATGAGGCACCCTTTGGTTCATTATTTCCGGGTGTATTGCTGATTATCGGTGGTGGCCTGTTGGTGTTTATGCGCGAACGGCAGTTGAGTAAAAAGGTACTGGATGAAGCCGATGGTACGGCACATTCCAAAGTTGAATAAACTAAACAAAAGTATAGGGGGGAAAGAACTCAATTACGTTGATTAACAGGCTGTGAGCACAGAATCACCAGAAGCAATCGGGTATTATGGTTTATCCGTTTTTAAGTGAACATAGCGTTGGAAGCAACCATGCCAGATTCAATCCCTTCAACGTCAATTGCATTGCCAGTTGCAACCAAGTCTACTCAAAATAATAGGCTGTACGCCATTGCGATCTTAATAGCTTTATTGACCGCATGCGGAGGAGGCTCTGGCGATGCACAGACAAACGGCACAGTTGGTAACCCGGTCTTCGGCGATGTGCCGACAGACAACACAGTTGGTAATCCAATCTCTGGCGATGCCAATAGCCCTGAAAATGTAAACAATGTGGGTGAAAATATTAATGCAGGTGGTGCGAACAACAGACCCAATTCAAGCAACACAGCTAATTCAAGTGCTACGGCCGTAGCAGATCCTGCACTCATCTCCACTACCGACTCATCTCTTTTGAGAAATGCTGTGGCAAGTGGGCAAGATCTTGCTCGATCCCTGCTATCAACTGACTTTTTTTGTCATGCAAAGGGAGCAGAGGATATAGCGAATACATTTGTCACCATTACTATAGACGGTACACAATACACCACACGTTTCAATGGCGAGGTTATCCAAGCTGGAGAATGGGTTTATCTTGAGGACGATATCTTTGAGTTTATAGCACCTGAAGAAAGCTCTC